>CAJWLE010000057.1:0-9772 GCA_913042965.1 uncultured Synechococcus sp. | reverse complement strand
TGGCAAGCCGTTCTTCCTTGTCGGCTCCGACTATGTCTTCCCCCGCACTTCCAACACCATCACCAAGGAACAGTTGAAGTCCTTGGGTGGCGAAGTAGTCGGAGAGGACTACCTGCCTCTTGGTAACACCGAGGTTGCCCCGATCATTGCCAAGATCAAAAAGGCTCTGCCTGACGGCGGTGTGATCATTAACACCCTGAACGGCGACCAGAACGTCGCTTTCTTCAAGCAGATCCAGGACGCCGGCATCACGCCTGATAACGGCTACTACGTGATGAGCTACTCCATCGCGGAAGAGGAGATCAGCACCATCGGTTCTGAGTTCCTCGAGGGCCATTACGGCGCCTGGAACTACATGATGTCGATTGACACTCCGGCATCCAAGAAGTTCGCTGCAGACTTCAAGGCGAAGTACGGCGATGAGCGTCAGGTCGCTGACCCACAAGAGTCGGCCTACAACATGGTCTACCTCTGGAAGAAGGCTGTTGAGAAGGCCAACAGCTTCGACGACGACAAGGTGCGTGAAGCTCTGGTTGGTATCGAGTTCGATGCGCCTCAGGGTCCTGTGAAGGTGATGCCCAACCACCACCTCTCCCAGACCGTTCGTATCGGTCAGATCACCGCTGACGGTCAGTTCGACATCCTTGAATCCACCGATGGCCCGGTTGCACCGCAGGCCTGGAACCAGTTCGAGCCCAGTTCCAAAGGCTTCGCCTGTGACTGGACCGATGCCGCCAAGGGCGAGAAGTACAAGCTCTGATCTCCGGATCACAGCCTGATTGCTGTTCAGGGAGGGGCCCGGTTTCGGGCTCCTCCTTTCGTCGTTTCACTGAACGCTTCGTTTCAGACTTCCGTGCAACTGCTTCTTGAAAGCCTGTTCAACGGTGTGGCCATCGGCTCCGTGTTGCTGATGGCCGCCCTCGGACTGGCCATTGTGTTTGGCCTGATGGGGGTGATCAATCTTGCCCATGGCGAGTTGATCATGCTCGGGGCCTACACCACCTATGTGGTGCAGCTGATCTTCAAGCTGCCTGCTCTCCAGCCTGTTTACAACGCCTACGTGCTGGTCGCGATTCCCCTCGCCTTCATCGTGAGTGGCGTGGTCGGTGTTCTTCTGGAACGCACGGTGATCCGTCGTCTGTACGGCAATCCATTGGAAACCCTTCTGGCCACCTGGGGTGTCAGCCTGATTCTTCAGCAGTTCGTCCGCAGCGTTCCGCTTGCCCATGCGGCGGGCCTCATGCTCACTCTTGTGCTGGGTTTTGGCATGCCTCTGCTGTTGCCTGATCAGCTGTTGGCAGGTCCGCGTGCCCGTCTGGTGCGTGCCGGCTCCTGGCTGGTCTCCGCTTTGGGCGGCGTTCTTCTGGCCGGTGGTCTGGCGTCGCTGATCAGTCGTATCGCCCGTGCCACCTCTCGCAATGTCGACGTCACCGCTCCGAAGTGGATGCGAGGAGGCATCGACTATTTCGACATCACGTTCCCGGTGCCGCGCCTGGTGATCATCGTGATCACGATCGTGGCCGTTGTCGGCGTGACCTGGTTTTTGAATCGCAGCGTCTGGGGCATGCGCATTCGAGCCGTTACCCAGAACCGTGCGATGAGTGACTGTCTCGGCATCCCGACCGACACCGTTGATGTGCTCACCTTCGGGATTGGCTCTGGTCTGGCTGGAGTGGCGGGTGTCGCCGTGTCTCTGCTGGGATCTGTCGGCCCCAATGTGGGTGGCTCTTACATCGTTGGTTGTTTCATGGTGGTTGTGCTCGGCGGTGTCGGAAACCTGCTCGGCACAGTGCTGGCCTCTTTTGCCATCGGTTTGCTCACCGACCTGATCGGTGCTGGGCGTCTGCTCACGGTCTGGCCCGATATGCCGGCGCCGCTGGCCGGTGCCGTGAATTTCTTTGCCACGACGAGCATGGCCCAGGTGATGGTGTTCGCCCTGATTGTGGTTTTCCTGCAATTCCGCCCCGCGGGTCTCTTCCCGCAGAAGGGCCGCATGGTGGAGGCCTGAACGATGTTGCAAGCCTTTCAACAACGCCGCTGGTCCCTGGTTCTTCTCTGGGTGCTGATCGTTGCGGCGATCATCGCCGCACCAGCTGTGCTGCCGGTGTTCCGGCTCAACCTTCTGGGGAGATTTCTTTCGCTGGCGATTGTGGCCCTCGGCATCGATCTGATCTGGGGTTTCACCGGCCTGCTCAGCCTCGGCCAGGGCATCTTCTTCGCGCTTGGTGGTTATGCCATGGCGATGTATCTGCAGTTGAACAGTTCGGCTGATCTCCCCAACGGAATCCCAGAGTTCTTCAGTCTTTACGGCGTTGATCGGTTGCCTGGGTTCTGGGAGCCATTCCATTCGCCAGTGTTCACCCTGGTCGCCATCTGGTTGATTCCGGCCGTTCTGGCAGCGGTTCTGGGCAATCTTGTCTTCCGCAACCGGATCAAAGGGGTTTACTTCTCGATCCTCACCCAGGCTGCCCTGCTCGTCTTTTTCAACTTTTTCAACGGACAGCAAAAACTGATCAATGGCACCAACGGCCTCAAAACCGATGTGACCCAGCTGTTCGGTCAGATGGTCGGGTCTCCGGAGATGCAACGCGGCTTCTTCTGGTTGACCGCGGTTGTGGTGATCCTGGCCTGGTTGTTTCTCCGCTGGGTGGTGCGTGGCCGTTTCGGCGATGTTTTGATCGCCATTCGCGACGACGAGCCACGACTTCGCTTCGCCGGCTACAACCCCACCTTGTTCAAGACCATCGTGTTTGCCGTCGCCGGTGGTCTTGCCGGTGTCGGCGGTGCTCTCTACACGGTGCAATCGGGCATCGTTTCACCCCAGTTCATGACCGTTCCATTCTCGATCGAGATGGTGATCTGGGTTGCGGTGGGTGGTCGCGGCACCCTCGTTGGTGCCATTCTCGGCGCCGTTGTGATCAACTACGCCAAGAGCCTGGTGAGTGAGGCCATGCCTCAGAGCTGGCTGTTCATCCAGGGTGGATTGTTCATTCTTGTGGTCACCGCCCTGCCGGAAGGGGTGATCGGCTGGTTCCGCGGTGATGGTCCGCGCAATTGGATGAATCGTCTTGGGATCGTTCGCCGAAGTCCGACGTATCCCCGTCTCGAACGTGAAGGTCAGCAGGAGGTTCAGCCATGACACAACCGTTGTTGGAGTTGCGTCAGATCACCGTCAGCTTTGACGGTTTCCTGGCTCTCCGCGATCTCAATCTCAGCCTTCAACCCGGTGAGCTGCGGGCCGTGATCGGCCCCAATGGTGCTGGCAAGACAACGTTTCTGGATGTCATCACCGGAAAGACCGCCCCCACGGAGGGGGATGTTGTGTTCAAGGGACGCTCCCTGATCGGGACCCTTGAACACCGCATCGCACGCTTCGGTATCGGCCGGAAGTTCCAGAGTCCGCGAGTGTTCGAGAAGCTCAGCGTTCAGGAGAATCTCGCCCTTGCGGTGAGCCAGCCGAAGCAGCCCTGGTCGCTGCTGGTGGGTGGCCTCAATGGGCAGCAGCGTGATCGGGTCCATCAGCTGATGAGCATCGTCAACCTGCAGAACCGGGCTGATTGGGTCGCCGGGGCTCTGTCCCATGGCCAGAAGCAGTGGCTTGAGATCGCCATGCTCGTGGGTCAGGATCCGGATCTTCTCCTGGTGGATGAGCCGGTGGCTGGTCTCACGGATGAGGAGACCGATCTCACAGCAGATCTGCTCAAGTCGCTGGCGGGAGATCACACCGTGCTCGTGATCGAGCACGACATGGAATTCATTCGTCGCCTGGACAGCCCGGTGACCGTGCTGCACCAGGGCCATGTGCTCTGTGAGGGAAAGATGGATCAGGTGCAAGCTGATCCGCGCGTGATTGAGGTTTATCTCGGCACCAACGAGGAGGACAACGGATGACGAACCTGCTGGAGATCACTGGCCTGAACACCTACTACGGCGAGAGTCATATCCTCCGGGATGTCGACTTAAGCGTGAAGGCGGGCGAGATGGTCTGTCTGATCGGTCGCAATGGTGTGGGCAAAACCACGCTGCTCAAGTCGTTGATTGGTCTGCTTCGTCCGCGATCCGGTGAGATTCTGTTTGAGGGCAGTGGTCTGAACCGTCAGGCACCCCACCAGCGGGCACGGGCGGGCATTGCCTATGTGCCCCAGGGACGCGAAATCATTCCGCAGCTCACGGTGGAGGAGAACCTCATGCTTGGTCGGGAGGCGTTACCGGGTGGCCTGGCACGCAACCGCAGCATTGATCCGATTGTGTATGACCTCTTTCCGATCCTGAAGGAGTTTCTGCCCCGCAAAGGAGGTGATCTAAGCGGCGGTCAGCAGCAGCAGCTTGCCATTGCTCGGGCTCTGCTGGGTCAACCCAAGCTGCTTTTGCTCGATGAACCCACCGAAGGCATTCAGCCCAACATCGTTCAGGACATTGAAGCTGCCGTTCGGCGCATCATTGCTGAGACAGGTATCGGAGTTTTGCTGGTGGAACAGCACCTGCATTTCGTCCGCCAGGCGGATCGTTATTACGCGATGCAGCGGGGTGGAATTGTGGCAAGTGGGCCAACGAGTGATCTCAGCCAGTCGGTGGTGGATCAGTTCCTCAGTGTTTAATTCTTCAACGGTTCAACAAGCCTTCAGGGATTGGGTGCTGTTTTCATATTGTTCGGTGGAGTAGTCGCTGACATCGGCGCGTAGGTGCAACATCTGCCCGGTAACTGACATCTTCCAGATCTCCAGTCGCGCCTCGGCTGGGGCTTCAAACCAGAAGACTTCGGTGGGCATCACAACTTTCTCTCGATAAAAATGGTGCTCTCCAATACATTTCAAAATGACCATGCGACTGCTGTCATTGCGATAAAAGCACTCGATCATGGTTTCAAGATTTAAGTCTTGACAATGTCGCGCTGGTCAGTGTTTTTAAATGTCTGATTGGTGACGAAAATTCGGTGTCTTTAGATTTGATTCAGACCGCTTGATACCAAAACTCACCGTTGTGTAACAGCTGGAACATTGTCGATTGGATGAATTATCTCGTCACGGTTTTTACTTCGTGAGCATCAACTTGTTGCGATTTAATCAGCTGTTCACCTCGGGGAATCCACCGTTGATACGACGATGCTGACTTGAAATCAGGCCGCCATCTCGGGTGATGTTCCCTTTGGTTTGTGATTGGGCCGGCGCAGGGATTGGAGTGATTTGCGTGATGTCCATCCTGTGCGATCGGCTTGTCCTGCTGCACTTAGATCAGCCTGCAATGAAGGATTGCAGCTGTTCAGGCGTGACCAGCTCGGGAGTTGATGAGCGATCGGTGATGTCATCAGTTGGGCCAGGCCAGGGCGCAGCAGCCCCGCGAAGCTCTGCACTGCCAGTTCTTCCCCATGACGGTCGTAGGGGAGGCGATTGATGGCGGAGTCGAGGCCGAACTGGCGCACGCGGTCTTCACCTACCCGGCGGTAGAGCACTTCGAGAGTGGGTAGCTGATCCATGGAGACCACGGCACCCTCATGCTCCATCAGCCCCCGCAGCACCGTGCCAAAGATTTCACCCGCCATCCGCTGCAACCCTTCACTTGGGGTGGAGCCGAGACCCTTGTGCTTGTGGTCAAAAAGTCCCAGATCAACCTGGGCGATTCTGCTCGAGGCAACGTGGCGGTAGACCTCGGATAGCAGACCGACTTCCAGGCCCCAGTCCGAGGGAATGCGCAGATTCATCGCCAGGTCGCTGGTGAAGGCAAATTCACCGGCCAGCGGGTAGCGGAACCCCTGGAGATAACGCAGGTAGGGCAAGGGACCAAAAATCTGCTCAAGGCTTGCCAGAAGTGGGCCGACGAACAGGCGTGTGGCGCGTCCCTGCAGGGCCTGGGTTTCCAGGGAGAGTCGGCTGTAGAACGCTTTGACGTAGGCAATGCCATGGGATGGGTCCAGAAGTGGACGCAACATCCGCTCCGGATATGTCAGTGCGAAGGTGCGGATGTCGGCATCAAAAAGGCCCACGACCTCAGCGTCCTGACAAGCAATACCAAGCCCCTGCCAAACCGCCCAGCCCTTGCCTGGAGGGCCCGTCACGTCCAGGCCCAGGTCTCCCATGGATGACAGAAGCTCATGCACGGCAGGGCCATTGGTCCAGTGCACCTGAACCGGGAACGGCATATCAGCGAAAAACGCCTCCGCATTCATCACATCTTCAGCACTGCCTGCTGCCAAGGCGATCACCAGGCGATTGAGACCTTTCAATGAGGCCAGGGTGTCGCGAATCAACCCCAGCGCCGGACGGCTGAATTCCTCCATCAGGCAGGGAATCAGCAGGGTGGTGGGCCGCTGGCTGAGTTCTTTGTTGAAGGCGATGGCGTCGACTCCGCCAAGGCTGTAGTCATGAACAGTGGTGATCAGGCCTTGCTGAAAATCCATGCGGTGTTCAATGCGACAACAGGAGCAGAGAACCTGACCGATACCAGAGGCATGTTCAGGAGGAACGTTGTGCAGCACCAGCGCGAAGAATCGCTGCAGGCCCTGCTTCGTGATCTCTACCCCGATGATTCTTCCGAGGTTGTCGAAAACCTGTCGTCGCAATTGCTGCAGATTCTGAGCGGTTCGTCAGCAATTACGGATTCAGAACACGCGCCATGTCGATGGCAAGCCGGCGATGCCGTGCTGATCTCCTATGCCGACACAGTCATCCAGTCGGGCTCCCCGGGATTGATCAGCCTGACCCGGCTGGTGAATGGGTTCTTCGATGAGTTTTCACCCGTTGTGCACGTTCTCCCCTTCCTGGCCTCCACCAGTGACGGTGGTTTCGCCGTTGCGAGTCACGACCGCCTCGAGTCGCGCCATGGCGATTGGAGTGATCTGGCGGTATTGGCGGATGGTCGGCGGTTGATGGCGGATCTGGTGCTGAACCACGTTTCGGCTTCTCATCCCTGGGTGCAGCAGTTCCTGCGTGATGACGAGCCCGGTCGTGATTGCGTTCTCGAGGCGTCGCCGGATGAATGCTGGCGGGATGTGGTGCGGCCTCGCAGTTCGTCTCTGTTCACCCGGCTGCTGGGCCCTGCAGGCAGTCGGGAGGTGTGGACCACATTCGGCCCCGATCAGGTGGATCTCAACTGGCGCAGTCCTGCGGTGCTGCTGGGGTTCACCAGGCTTTTGGATCGGATGGTGCGCCATGGGGTGCGTTGGCTGCGTCTTGATGCGGTGGGGTTCGTTTGGAAAAGCCCTGGCACGAGCTGCATTCACCTCCCCCAGGCCCATCGGATCGTGACGCTGCTTCGCCTGCTGCTGGATCAGGCCTGCGTCGATGGGGTGGTGGTGACCGAGACCAATGTTCCAGAACAGGAGAATCTCTCGTATCTGCGCAGCGGCAGCGAGGCTCATCTCGCTTACAACTTCCCACTGCCACCTCTGCTGTTGGAGGCGGTGATCGGTGGTCGGGCCGACCTCCTCAACGCTTGGCTGAATCGTTGGCCGCAGCTCCCCATGCAAACGGGTTTGCTCAATTTCACCGCCTGTCATGACGGTGTGGGCCTGCGGCCATTGGAGGGTCTGATGCCGGAGCAGCGGTTGTTGCAGCTGCTGATCAGCTGTGAGCAACGCGGGGGTGTGATCAGCCATCGCCGGCTCAGCAGCGCTGTGGAGGTGCCCTATGAGATCAACATCAGTTGGTGGAGTGCGATGGCTGATGGCGGCATTGATCCGGCCCATCTTCAGCGTCAGCGGTTCCTGCTGTCTCAGCTGCTGGTGATGGCCCTGCCGGGGGTGCCCGCTTTTTATCTGCCTGCCTTGTTGGCGGAGCCGAACGATCTCGGCCGTTTCCGTCGCACAGGGCAGCGCCGTGATCTCAATCGCCCCCAATTCAAGCTGGAGGCGGTGGAACGTCGGCTGCAGGATCCGGACAGCGAGGCGACCGCCGTCGTCACAGCGCTGCGCCGGGCCTTGCAGGTGCGTCGAGAGCAGCCGGCCCTGCACCCGGATGCTGATTTGCAGCTGCTCAGTGCCGGACGGACCGATTTTGTGATCCTGCGCCGTTGTTATCAGGGCAAGGTATTGGTCGCAGTGCACAACATCACCGGATCCCGCTTGACCCTGGATCGGCGCGGGCTGGAGGGTTGTGGTGAGGGAAGTTGGGACGATTGCCTCAGCGGTCGGTCTGTGCCGATGCCCCCGCGCATTCAGTTGGAGCCTTATGCGGTGCATTGGCTGATTCAGCGATGACCGGACCGATCTGGTGGGTGGTGACCGATCTCGATGGAACCCTCATGGACCATCGCTACGACTGGTCACCAGCGGCCGAGACCCTTCGCGTCCTGCGTCGGCGGGAGATCCCCGTGATTCCCTGCACCAGCAAGACGGCGGCGGAGGTGGAGCGATTCCGCACCGAGGTTGGCCTGAAAGATCCCTACATCGTTGAAAACGGTGGCGCGATTCATGGTGAAACGCCACGAGTCGGGGCATGGCAGCAGGCCCTTGGCCCCAGCTGGAGTGAGCTCAAACCGCAGCTGCAGCGTTTGGCCGCTGATCTCGGGGAGCCGCTCAGGGCGTTGGACGACCTCAGCGCAGCGGACGGTGAACAGTTGCTTGGACTCTCAGGCGAAGGCCTGCTTCAGGCCCAGCGGCGCCGTTTCAGCGTTCCTTTCGTGCCACCCGCAGAGAGCATCCGGCCACGGTTGCAGCAACTCGCTGCTGAGCGGCAGTTGGCGATTGTGCAGGGCAATCGCATGGCGCATTTACTGGGGGATGGGGTTAGCAAAGGCAGGGCTCTGGCGGCTTTGAAGCACCGCCTTGGGGCTGACCATGTGCGGGTGCTGGGCCTGGGTGACTCGCCAAACGATCTGCCCCTGTTGGAGGCGGCGGATGTGGCGGTTGTGGTGCCGGGGCATGACGGACCTCATCCGGCCTTGCGTGAGGGTGTGGAGAGCGGCCGGTTTCAGTTGGCAGCGTTTCCGCATGCGCGGGGCTGGGCGGAAGCCGTGCAGCGCAATGTTCTCGATGTTTAGCACGATCTAGTGCCAATTTATGCGCAAAATCGTGTAGTTATCGTGCTACTTCAGGAGTTGTGTCCAGATCTGGCGAGCGGTGGTCTCTTTGATTGGCGATAGTTCAACGCCATCCACAGAGTGGATCGGGCGACAGCTCAGGCTGTTGATCAGCAGTGCTTGATCTCCTCTCTGCAGATCCGCTTCAAGATCGTGCTCCTGGGCCAGTCCATTGGCGAGGCAAGCGCTGCGCATGACCCCTGGAAGACAGCCGCTGCTCACTGGCGGTGTCAGCCATATTCCGTTGCGTTGCACCAACAGGTTGGCCACCGTTCCGCAGCAGAGCTGTCCATCGGTGTTGCGCAACAAAGCATCGTCGGTTCCCCGCTGTCGTGCTTCCCGGCGGGCCTGAATCGCCTGGCCGTAGGCGAAGCTTTTGCAACGGCTCAGAACGCTGGAGGCATTGCGCTGTTCAAGCCTGCTGATCACCGTGCTCACCGCGGAGAACAGCGGTTCGAAGGGTTCCAGGGTCAGCCAGAAGTGTTCCCCGCCGGTGGCAGGTGGATCGATGCCTCGGCCAGCCCCGCCACGACTCCAGTTCAGTCGCAGCACGGCGTCGGCCGAATGGCTGCGCTGGACCGCTTCGGTGAGCAGTGGGCTCACCATCGAGCGATCCGGCGGTGCACCCAGGCCCAGTAGTTCAGCCCCGGCCTGCCATCGCTGCAGGTGCTCTTCCAGCAGCATCGGTGCACCCTTGCGCACCAATATTGTTTCGAACAGGCCGTCCGCCAGCTGCAGGCCGCGGTCGTTGAGAGGCAGG
>CAJWLE010000056.1:0-9880 GCA_913042965.1 uncultured Synechococcus sp. | reverse complement strand
GATTCAGATCAACTGAATCGGAAAGCCCTCACCGCAAGGTGGGGGCTTTTTGTTGGCTGCACATGTATGGTCTGCCCCATGAATTACCGGGAGGTCAGCCGCGAGGCCAATCGGGCCAGAACGGCGATTGAAAACCAGAACTGGGAAGGACTTCGCTATTGCGGCAACCGTTTCGAACGTGGCCAGTACTACGGAGAAGCCTGGAAAGCTCTGGCAGCCGGAGTGGAAGGCAAGGCTGATCTCGATCGACCCGTGTGGCCAGGCCCGGGATATTCCTGCAAACATCTTCTGGTGCTGCAACGGTCCAGGGACCTCGGGGATGAACTGCGAATCATCCGCTTTGTCGACCATGCGGCAAGAACTGTTGACAAGGTCACAGCACTGGTGGAGCCAAGGCTTATCCCACTGCTATCGCGCAGCTTTCCCAAGGTGGAATTCGTAAACCGAGACAAGGACCTCACCCCAACCACCTACACCCATATCGCTGCGCAGGAAAGGCTGGCCTACTGGTTCGGCCATGACAATGCAGCCATCGAAAGGTCTTTCCTGCCGCTTCAGGCCCCGCTTCTGAAGACCGTCAAGCGCGGTATCGGCATTGCTTGGTTCTCTAGAGCAATGGGCAAGACCCTTCCCTCTCTTCAAGACTGGGGAACGGCCCTTCAGGACTGGTCTGTCCGGCTGCAGTCGCTGCAGTACCGCGAGCAGAACGCAGGATTTCGCAGGTTGTGTGAACTGACGGGACGACCCATCAGGACTGCACGCAAGATTGACCAGATCGCCGATCTAGATGCGTTCGCTGCTCAGGTCAGTGGCCTGCGTGGTGTGCTGACCATCAGCAACACGACGGCCCATATGGCAGGAGCTCTTGGCATCCCCTGCGTTGTGGTCCTGGACAACGGGATTGTCACCACCTGGCCCTACACCAGCGTCAAAACACCCTTTTATCCAAAAACACGTCTGATTCGACGACGCGACGATAGTTGGCTGACAGCGCTGCAAAAGGGACGGGAGATGTTGATGTCGATGATCAACAAACAGAACATCTCCGTTTCGTGAACGAGCCCAGCCCCTTAGACAACCCGCTCGAGGGTGATGAGCATGATCTGGCGGATGCCGACGAAACCACGTTTGCTCCAGACGGTTTTTGGCAGCAACTTGAGCACTGGAGATGGCAGCAGCAACGAAAGGCCCGCACACGGCAAGCCAGAAACAACGTGCTGACGGATGTCTTGCGGCTGCTCGACTTCAACGGCATCGATGGGGATTACATCGAGTTCGGATGCTTCCGGGCCGAAACCCTTCCACTGGTCCATCGCATCAACCGCAAACTGCCGATGCAGCGACACCTCTGGGCTGTTGACAGTTTTCAGGGGATTCCAGAGCCCAAAAGCTTTCGTGATCTCCATCCCCGCTGGCAGGAGGGACGCAAACACACCACGAAAGAGGAGTTCTTGCGACGCTGTCGCAGGGCAGGCGTGCCGGAACAGGCTTACACCACGATCCGCTGCCCATTCAGCAATCTCGGTGCACTCGCCCCTAACCAGCTTCCGACCAACATCGCCTTGGCGTATGTGAACTGCTACCTGCACAGCCAGGTGGAGCAGGTTCTGGAGGTGATGCGACCAAGACTGAAGCAGGGGATGGTGATCATCTTTGACAACTACTTCGCCTGCTCCCGTTTCCATCAATCCGGCGACCAGGCCGCATTCAAACGGTTCCGAAACCAGGACCATGGCTTCAGGTTCTGTCGATACCGCGACTTCGGCTTCGCCGGTGCAGCATTCCTGGCGGAAGAGCCATTTGCCTGACTCCAAATGCTTTAAGCGCCACTGTCCAACAACAGCTGTCCAACACGAGTCGATGACAAGAGCAGCCGATGAAGCGATGCAAGCTGCCCCGTGAGTTGCAGAACTTCCGGCTACAGGCGCTGCTAAGGGTGACCGCTACGTAGCCTCCTCACAACGCAGACCACCCATGGGCAGCAGCTTCGGCAACCTCTTCCGGATCAGCACATTCGGCGAATCCCATGGTGGCGGTGTGGGCGTGATTGTGGAGGGATGCCCTCCCAGGCTGGATCTAGACCTGGAGGAGATTCAGCGGGAACTGGATCGCCGCAGGCCAGGACAGAGCCACATCACCACACCGCGCCAGGAAGAGGATCGCGTTGAGGTGCTGAGCGGACTGCTTGATGGCACCACAACCCTGGGCACTCCGATCGCCATGTTGGTGCGCAACAAGGATCAGCGCCCTGGCGATTACAAAGACATGGCAGTGGCTTTCCGCCCATCCCATGCAGATGCGACCTATCAGGTCAAATACGGCATTCAGGCCCGCAGCGGCGGCGGCAGGGCCTCAGCCCGGGAGACCATCGGCAGGGTGGCCGCTGGAGCGATCGCCAAACAGCTTCTGCGCAAGGTGGCAGGAACCGAAGTCTTGGCCTGGGTCAAGCGCATCCACACCATCGAAGCCAGCATTGATCCGCAGGGGGTGACCCTGGCAGATGTTGAGAGCAACATCGTGCGTTGCCCCGATCAGGAGATCGCCGTCCGGATGGTGGAGCGGATCGAGGCGATCGGCCGGGAGGGAGATTCCTGCGGTGGCGTCATCGAGTGCGTGGTGCGTCAACCGAGCAATGGCCTGGGCATGCCGGTGTTCGACAAGCTTGAAGCCGACCTAGCCAAGGCGGTGATGTCTCTGCCGGCAACCAAGGGATTCGAGATCGGCTCGGGCTTCGATGGAACACGTCTCAAGGGCAGCGAGCACAATGATTCGTTCATCCCGGCGGAAGACGGCCGTCTGCGCACCGTCACCAACAATTCCGGTGGCATCCAAGGCGGAATCAGCAACGGTGAATCGATTGTGATCCGTGTGGCGTTCAAGCCGACGGCCACCATCCGAAAAGAACAGCAAACCGTCGATTCAGACGGCAATGCAACCACCCTTGCGGCCAAGGGACGTCACGACCCCTGCGTGTTGCCAAGGGCCGTGCCAATGGTGGAAGCCATGGTTGCGCTGGTTCTTGCAGATCACCTGCTGCGTCAGCAAGGGCAGTGCAGTCTGTGGTGAAGCGGCTTATTCAGCCGTCACGGGAGCCTTGCCGTTACTGCTGACGGCAACGGCCTGAGCCTTGGAGGCAGACGTGCGTGTACGCGTTCGGCGGGACGCCGACTTTTTCGTCGCAACCGCTTTTTTCTTAACCGTGCGCCGAGCCCTGCTGACCGTGGACCTGCTCCGGTGGCTCAGCACCAGGGCCCATTCCTCATCGGAGAGAGTCGCTGGCTTGCTGCCATGGGCATAAGCCAATTTGGCCGCCTTCTCGATGTCCTTGATCAGGTTGGTCCATGACGTGGCGAAGCGCTTGTCGGACTGGGATTTCGCACCGCTTTCGACAAGCGTTTCGACCACTCCTGAGGCAGAAACCTTCTTACGACGTCGATTGAAGATCTCTTTCTGAAGTTGAGCGATCAGGGCATCCGCCTTATCGCTCAACTTGATGGTGAGCTGCGACATGACGCAGAGCAACGACTATCTCATCTGTAGCACTTTGGACACACGTCTACCAGCCAGCGCAGCAATGTTGGATCGATGCCTTTCGATCCGAGCACACGCCGACCGAGGGCCACAGCGGCATGGCCCGCTGCCAGCCAGGGCTCCAGATCATCAACACCCAGGCCGCCAGCGGCAATCACTTTCGGCAAAGGGCCCAGAGGACCTTGCAGGCTTTGGGTGTAGCCAACACCGAGTTGAGCTGCAGGAAAAAGCTTGACCAAGCCGCACCCCTGACGCATGGCCAGGGACATCTCCGTGGGGCTGAAAACACCTGGCACCAGAAGAATTCCCAGGCTCCGCGAGCGATTCAGCAACTCTGGGTCGAAGCATGGAGACATGCCGAACGACAAGCCGCACGCATACACATCATCGACGGCCTTGGAGCGAGTGAGCGATGCAGCACCGACCTGCAGATCTGGGCACAACGTTTGAACGTTTCGGACAAACGAACACCAAGCGGGATGGTCAACCCATGCCACTTCCAGATGCCGAAGACCGGCTTCATGCAGAGATCGAATCTGACTTAACAACGAAAAACGACCCGATGCCCCCTGAAGATCAGAGGCATTGGGTCGAACAACAATGAGCAATGGCTGACTGCCCAGGGAGGCGATTAACGCCTCCTCAAACATCAACCATGCACTGGGTTCAGATGTACTCGGCGACCCGAACGTCACGCTTGATCAGCAGCTCTTGGAGCTCTTCGGCATCCACAGTCTCCTGCTCAATAAGCATTTCGGCCAACTCGTCGAGAACGGAACGGTTGTCAACCAGAACCTTGGTTGCGCGCTTGTATGCAACATCGACGAGGTCAGAAACCTCACTGTCGATCATGGCAGCCGTCTCCTCGGAGAAGTCGCGCTCAGCAGCGATGTCGCGGCCAAGGAACATTCCTCCCTGCGAGCGCCCAAGGGCAACCGGACCGATCCCATCACTCATACCGAAGCGTGTGATCATCTGGCGAGCGGTGTTCGCTACCTGCTGGAGGTCATTGGAGGCACCGGTGGTGACCTCGTCTTCGCCGTAAACGATCTCCTCTGCGACACGACCACCCAGGGCGACCGCCATCTGGTTCTGCAAATAAGCCCGTGAATACAAACCCGACTCCATGCGTTCTTCACTGGGGGTGAAGAACGTCAGGCCACCCGCATTGCCGCGCGGAATGATGGAGATCTTCTGGACCGGGTCGTAATCGGGCATCAGAGCACCGACCAGGGCGTGGCCAGCTTCGTGATACGCCACAAGGCGAGCACGACGAACGCTCATCACCCGATCTTTCTTCTCAGGGCCTGCCATCACACGTTCGATGGCATCGCTGATCTCGTCGTTGCTCACTTCTGTGAGTTCACGCCGGGCAGCAAGAATTGCGGCCTCGTTCAGGAGATTGGCAAGGTCGGCACCGGTGTAGCCGGGTGTTCGACGAGCCACTTTGTCGAGGTCGACGTCTTTGGAAAGGGTCTTGCCACGGGCGTGTACGCCGAGGATCTGGAGTCGTCCGGCGTAATCGGGGCGATCAACGGTGACCTGACGGTCAAAACGTCCTGGACGCATCAGTGCGGCATCGAGAACATCGGGACGGTTGGTCGCAGCAACAATGATGATGCCCGTGTTGCCCTCAAAACCATCCATCTCGGTGAGGAGCTGGTTGAGAGTTTGTTCACGCTCATCATTTCCACCACCAAGTCCTGCACCCCGCTGGCGACCAACGGCATCAATTTCGTCGATAAAGACGATGCAAGGGGCATTTTTCTTGGCCTGTTCGAACAGATCACGAACGCGGCTGGCACCAACCCCGACGAACATTTCGACGAATTCCGAACCGGAAATCGAGAAGAAGGGAACTCCAGCTTCTCCAGCAACCGCCTTGGCGAGAAGTGTTTTACCGGTGCCAGGAGGGCCCACAAGCAGGACGCCCTTGGGGATTTTGGCCCCTACTGCCGTGAATCGGTCGGGGTTCTTGAGGAAATCGACCACTTCGGTCAACTCAAGCTTTGCGCCGGAAATGCCGGCAACGTCAGAAAAGGTGACCTGAGTTGAAGGCTCCATCTGAACCCGGGCTTTGCTCTTACCGAACTGCATTGCGGGATTACCGCCGCCACCGCCTTGAGCGCGGCGGAACAGAAAGAACAGTCCCCCAAGCAGAAGCAACGGAAAAATCAAGCTGCCAACAGCTGACTGCCAAGCAGGGGCCTGACGCGTTGGCTGAACGGCAATATCAACATCGTGCTGAGTGAGCAAGCCCAGAAGCTCCTTATCAGGAGCGAGGTTTACCTGAGCACGACGGCCGTCGTTCTCCACCACTTGAGCGGTGCCACGGTCCGGGGAGATCAACACGCGGCTGATCTGATTGTCCTCAACCGCTTCAACGAAGTCGCTGTAGCGCATGGTTCGCGCTTCCTGCTGGGTGTTTCCACCGCTGAGAAATGCTGGGGCAATCACGACAATCGCCAGCACCAGCAGGGCCGTAAGGCCAATGTTGCGCCATCGCTTGTTCAAAGCTCACCTCGCTTAGATGAAGGAATGTTAACCGAGTCCTCAGAGATCACGCGGAGCGCAGAACCTCAACAACGCTCTTGAAGGCAAACCACTCAGGAATGTCCTCGCCACCACGCAGCATTTTGCGGAACTGGGTGCCGCTTAGCTTTTTCACGTGCAAACCGCGAGCCTCGGCATGTTCTGCGGTCACGTAGCCCTCTTCCTCGGTGTAAACGAGATTCAACGAGGGCACGGTCTCCATGGTCAGTTCTGGTGCGCACTCTTTGGCGAAGTTCTGAGCGTCGTAGGGCCCATAGAAATCGTCGCCACTGAGGGAGGACTTACAACCAGCCATGTCGCGGCCGATGATGAAGTGGGTGCAGCCGTAGTTGCGGCGAATAATCATGTGCTGCAAGGCTTCACGAGGCCCTGCCATGTGCATCGCGTACGGCAGGTAGGCCCAACGAATGCGGTCGTTGCTCACCTCAGCAGCAAGACGCTCATAGGTCTGGAAACGAACGGCACCAGGGATATCGTCCTGCTGGGTGGGTCCACAGGTGGGATGCACGAGCACCACAGCCTTCTCGCTCACATTTTGCGCATGAAGTGCTCGTGTGAACAGCTCGTAGTGGGCGCGATGGATGGGATTGCGGCACTGGAAAGCCACCACATCCTCACCATCGGGGAGGCCAGCACGAACCTCGGCTGGTGTCTTGCAGGGGAAGACCCGCTGAGGAAGCTCTAGGCCCTTGAGGCTGCCACCCAGATAAAACCGCTTGCGCTCCATGGTGATCATGCGCACCGCAGGATGCTCGATCGAGGTGGTGCCATAACAGCCCTGGGCCTCAGCGACCTTGTCGGGCTCCCACTTCGCCTCCACCTGGAGAACCGCCAGGTCCTGTCCCTTGTAGGTGAGCAAAACGCTGTCACCGACCACCACATCGTCGCGGTCGGTGTCCATCACAATCGGCAGGCCGAACAGCTGGCCAGCTGAAAGACGATGACCCGACACCACGGAGTCGTAATCCTCCTGGTGCATGAATCCCCGCAACGGGGAAAAGCCGCCAACAACCAAGAGCTCCACATCACAGGCGTTGCGATCGGAGCACTCAAGGGTCTTGCTGGCTGAGTCCTTGACGGCCCCCTGTTCAGCCTGAGGAACCATCAAATCAACCAGGGTGCCGCCATAGGGGGCAATCACCCCGGATCGATGGGCGGAGGCGGCTGCGCTGGCGGTCATGGGATGGGCTGAAGATCGGGCGATTCTCCCAGATCATCAAAGAACCGCAGAAGGCATGAAAAAAGGGGGCCAAGCCCCCTCGATTCATCAGCTGTTGAAAGGTCAAAAACGATCAGGCTTCCTCGAGACGGCCGTAGAGGTCACCGGTGATCTTGATGTCCACCACCTCGCGGCCTCCCATATCGGAATCCGAAGGCTGGATGGCACTGAAGACTCCAGCGAATTCGCCGGTCTCCGGATCCACTTTGGTGATCGAGAGACTCATGGTGCCCACACCATCGATGTAGCGCTTGTTGTTGTCCTTCTCGAGCTGCTCGTCATCACCACCAAGAGCAACCAAGCCCTGGGCGTACTGAACACCTGTGGTTAGCGCCCGGCCCTTGGGATCGATGAAGTTGCTGGTGCGGTAGCTCGGAGTGCGGTAGGTGCCTTCGAAGTCAGTGCTGGTGGTGATGGCGTTGCCTTCAGCAGTGGCGTTCAGAGACTTGCTGGAGAAGGTGAATGGGAACTCCTCTCCACCGGGCACAAGAATCGTGATCGCCTGGAAATCAATGCCACCTTTCTCTTGGAACTCGAGACCGTCCTTGGTCACGGTGAGATCACCGAACACTTCATCCAGGCTCGACGTGAAGCGAGTGAGGATCTTGCCCTCGACGAACTCGGCTTCCTGGCGAATGTTCTTGGGCTCCTCCTTGGCATAAACCTGTACGGGGTGCATGCAGATTCCGCGCAGCTCGTAGGAACCACCTGCGGTTAGAGCAATCGAACCTCGGGCTGATTCACCGATGGTGGGGCAGTCGTTGGCTTTACCGGTGTTGCGGATGTCGTCGTAGGTGACATTGGAGCCCGCGCGCTGCACCGCTTCACTGTCACCACTGCAGGCGGTGGTGAAAAAAGCGAGGCAGAGCGCCAGAACGACGGACAGCAGGGGGCGGATGCGCATGGGAGAAGCCGGTGGGGGCTGAACGCTGTACAGACGGCGAAAACCGTCAAGGACGGATCTTACAGGGGTGAAACCGCCTTCAGATCCGGCTTTTTGCAGGTCTCAACAACTTGTCGATGCAGACGGCCGAAGACCCAGCAGAGCATCGAGAAGCTGATGGGCAAGATGCAGTTTGGAAGTCACCGGGAGTGATGTTGGACCGCTCTCCGCGAGCAACCAGCCACCGTTAAGTGGCTCCGAAAAGCCTTGCCCCGCCCGGTCGATCGGATTCGCAAACAAGAGGTCACACCCCTTCTGCTGGCGTTTGTCCTCCCCGATGCGACACAGCGTTTCGTCATCTCCGCTGAGAGCAGCGAAACCGAGAACACATTGCCCATTCGTTCGGCGGGCCGAGATGCCAGCCAACAAATCGGGGACCAACTCCCAGCCTTCGGCGAGACGCTCCAGCCACAACGCTTTTGGCTCTTTCACCGACGTAGCAGGGATGGAACGGCGCAGATCCGCCACAGCCGCGGCCATGGCCACCGCATCCGCCTTTGGCTGCAGATCCTTCAGGACAGCCTCAAGCTCTGCTGCAGAAGTGATGGGATGACAGCACAGCGATTCCTTCCAGGGGATGGGCACCTGGAGAGGGCCATGAACAAGATCAACATCCGCTCCCCGCAACTGTGCGGCCTGAGCCAGGAGCACGCCCATGGCACCACTGCTGCGATTGCTCAGGGAGCGAGCCGCATCCAACGATTCCACCGTGGGCCCTGCGGTGACCAGAAGTCGCAGGCCCGTCCAGTCGCGCTTGGCATCGGGGCTGGGCTGCCCTCGACTGAACAAACTGACGGCCGCTAGTTCAATCATCAGAGGATCGGCCATACGACCATCTCCGAGGCGATCGCATGCCAACAACCCCGCAGCAGGGTCCAGGGGAACAACGCGAGGGAAATTCTTGACCCGCGCCCAGTTGTCCTGAACAGCGGGGTGATTCCACATCGCCGTGTTCATGGCAACCGCCGCCAGGACAGGGCATTCACAGGCCAGCAGCACGCTGGCCAGAAGACCGTCCGCCGAGCCCTGGCTCCAACGGCTGAGACTGGAAGCACTCAGGGGAGCAAGAACGACCAGCTCAGCCCACTCAGCCAGTTCGATATGCAGCGGCCGTGAACAGCTCGAATCCCAACCATCTCCATCCTCGTAACAGCGATGGCGACTGAGGCTGGCCAGTGCCAATGGACTCACCAACTTCGCTGCACTCGGAGTGACCACACAGCGCACTTCTGCCCCTGCCTTCACAAGGGCACTAACCAGGAGTGGCGTTTTGACAGCAGCAATGCTGCCACTGACACCAATCAGCAGACGTCGCCCTGCCAGCGGACGCAGGGCATCAGTCCTCATCAAACGGTTCCTGGTCAACCAAGTGCACGTAAGGCGCCGTCAGATAAGGACGATGAATGGCCAGAGCCCGAAGCAGATGCCAATCAGCAAGACCGGCGAACGGCGTCGGATAGTCATCCTCGTCCAAGCGCTTAGCCAGAACGGCAATCGACTCCTCGTCAAATTGCGCCAGGCGCTCCGGAGTGATGGCGCTCTCGGGCGTCGAAGCGGACTGCATCGGGGGATTGCCTGTCGTCTTCAGTTTGGCTCAGCAGCCCACCGCTAGCTTGATGTGGAGGGGAATTAGC
>CAJWLE010000055.1:0-9949 GCA_913042965.1 uncultured Synechococcus sp. | reverse complement strand
TCACTGAACGGATGAGGGAGCGAACTCAGATCCTTCCACTTGAACAACCATGAACCAGAACGTGTGAGCCAACTTCAACCAACAGGCAATGACTCCAACATTGAGCTGATCAAGGGGGTGAATCCCATCTGCCTGAGGCGAGAGTTGCTCACTCGGGCGTTGAACACCCGCGCGCCAGGCCGATCGTGGTTCTCCCAGATCACCGGAGCCAGGCCTTCCTCATCACAGAGGGCATTGGACAGTTCACGTCGACTGAGCTGAAGATCATCCACCAGGTTAAAAACTCCCTTCAGTCGCTGAGAGAAGGCGAACTCAACACCGCGAACAATGTCATCGCGGTGAATCCAGGCATTGATGTGGGATCCGTTCTTGGCGACAAGGTTGCCGGAGGCACTTCGGATGAAGGAGGCGATGTCTTGTCCGGGCCCATAAATCCCACCGAGACGAAGCACGCAGGCCTGAATGACATCGGAGTTCAGGCTCAGAACACTGCGTTCCGCCTCCAACAGCAGCGCATTGATTGGGGAGTCTTCATCAGGGGGTGTCTGCTCATGGCAGATCGCACCGCCCTGATCGCCATAGACCCCGGCACTGCTGAGGTAGGTGATGTGAAGCGGGCTCTGCCGCCGGCGTTGTTGCACCGCCTGAATCAGATCGGAAACGCCTGCAGCAAATACAGAGCGGTACTCGGATTCATCAAAACTGGAACCGCTGGGGGCCATTGAGATCAGCAGGCCATCCAGATGATCAAGAAAAGCAGGATCGGATCCCGATTGGCCCGCTTTGTAAATGCGGGGGTGATCCACCAGCTCGCAAAGCTCTCCGAGTCGGGCGGGGTTCGTCACCGTGCCGGTGATCTCGTTCCCCAAGCCCCGCAAATGAGCAGCCACCGCGGAACCGACGTAGCCACAACCGACAACTCCGAAACAAAAGCCCATGGAGAAGCAAGCGCTGTTCACACAACGTAACGAACGGAAGCTTCCTTTGCGGGCCAGGTTCTGATCAGGATGCGTTGGGGTGCCAGCCCTCAGCCCTTCTCTCATCACCATGGTTCTGATCCTCTGCGCCGCTCTTTTCCTCGGCCTGCTCTGGTTGACACAGACGCTGGTTCGACGGGGAATGGACGATGGCTCAGGTGGGGCGGAAGACTGAATCCGCAGCCAACCCACGTTCTCGCTCGCGAACATATTCCTCCGCCTCCCAGAGGCCGGTCATTTCACGACAGTTGTGGTCGCGATCACAGACCCAATACCCACCACCTCGAACTGAATCAATCGTTGACCCCATGGGAGTCTCGACGACGCGACCCATCAGATTCATTGCCATCAAGGGACAAAAACACCTTCACAATCCGACGGCAGGTGAGCCTCAGATGTTCACCCCATAACCGATGTACAAATAAAAATAAATCTCACAGGGAGCCAACAATCTGTTCAGCCGAGCAGACCGATCAGGAACGTCGTGACTGCCACCAGCAAAGCAATGGTTGAAAGGGCAGCTCCAACCATCACAACGCCGGCAACGATCCCGATGCGGGCCACTGTTGCTGGAAACAGCAGATAAAAACTCAGGACAAAAGCCAGAGGCCAGAACGGAGGGAGAAGGATGCAAACACCGGTCAGCACCAGTAGGCGCCTACGGCGATCACGAAGCTTTTGCTGCTCAAGATCCTGCTGCTCGCGTTGTTGGTCAACGCTGCGTTGTTCCTCATCGGACAACCACCGCCCCCGATCCCGGGCATCCCTGAGATCCTGCTCCAGTTGGTCGGAGGTCGATCCATCACCCATCCATCCAACCTAAGCAGACATGCATGACTCAGTTGTGTGGATCTGCGAGTGATGCGCCAACCTCAGCCTCAAGCCAGGAGGGCCGCTCCGATCGGGGATGTCGCCAGGCCAGGCACAACAGCGCCTGCAGAACGCGGGGCCGCGGTGGCACCTGGCAGACAGGAGCCTTGCTGATTCGGACCGTGGTCTCATCCATGGTTCTGGAAGCGGAGAGCCTCGACAACTGCAGCA
The DNA here is from genome assembly GCA_913042965.1 of uncultured Synechococcus sp. Lineage (GTDB taxonomy): Bacteria > Cyanobacteriota > Cyanobacteriia > PCC-6307 > Cyanobiaceae > Parasynechococcus. The sequence continues at coordinate 7,931 of CAJWLE010000055.1, read as the reverse complement.
TTGGCTTCCACTGCTGAGGGGAAGACGCCAAGTTCCAGATCCCGGCCATTGCGACGCATATGGGCGTGGAACAAACCATCGGTGCGCTGGTGAATCCAACGCCAGTTGATGCAAGAGGGCAGAGCATGGGCCAGCCCCTCGCCTGTCATCGGCCTGGGACGCATCGGTCACTCCTGTGAACATCCACTCGAACCGTAGAAATCCCGTCAGCGGACACAGACAAAACTTCCACTTCTCCACATCAATCCCGTGAAGGGAGATGAAGCAGAGGGCTCGATCATCACGTTCAGGAGACGTGAAAAGGCTGGAACAAAAGGCCAGTGCCGCTAGCGGAGCAACCGTGCATGCAAACGGCAAACCTTGAGCGCCTGCTCGGGAGGCTGCTGACACATGGCGCCAAGCTCCTGGTTCAACTCACGAAACAAAGCCTGTTCAGACCCTGGCAGGAACGACAGCGCCGATAGCAGACCAGCGAAGGCAAACAGAACCAAGGACCTGTCGCAAGCTGCGACAAGAGTAAGACTCAAGCCAGTCGCCACTGCTCCCCAACTGGATACTCGAGGGAGATAGGGCTTCAAACGTCACGCGAGCCCAAGGGGAGCAGTGGCTGCTGAAAAAAACTGTTAGATGCGCTCTGCGGCAATAACAAGAGCGGAGAGAACTGCGCAAGCAATCCCGAGACAAGAAACGCCTAACACGATGGTGTTGGCTCGTTTGGCCTGAGAGAACGTCCGCATCTTCATCCTTTCGTCTGAGGAGAATTTAATGCGTACTCACATCTCAGGACTGAAAGTCAATAGGACTTCACCAAGGCTTGGAAACGATTCAGGCCGAGGGATCAGCCTGAGCAATGCGGAACGTCCACAAGGCCAACGAGGCTGCCGCCGTTGTTCCGAAGACGATCAGTAGCAATTGAGTTGTCATTCGATTGCACGGGCTCAACCGCCCTGATCACTGCTTTACAAAAATAAACAGTGTTTGCATCCGTCGCGAGCTCAACCCGCCAGAGAGCGCCCTTTCCAGGTCCAGCCGCGACCGGTGAGCGTGCGCCACACCGAAACAGGCCCGATCAAACCGACCAACAGCCCCCCAGCTCCCATCAGCCACCAGTGCCGCATCGGCAGATCAAAACGTCTGAGGTTCCACCAGCGCAAGAGCCACTGCTGCAACAGCGCAACACAAGCCAGACCCAGCGACCAACGCCACAACACCCCCAGTTCCGGGAGCAGCACCAGCAACACAAGAGCAGCGGGGAGGACCAGCCAGGGAACCGTGAAGATCTGCAGAACAACCCCTGAAGCGCCCAGGGCCCGCAGAACATCTCGATCCAGACCAATCAACCAGTTCTTGGTCCAACCTTCCCAGAGTGCCGGCAGATCCTGGTACATGCGCAGCATCACAGCGTCCAGGCCTAGCTGGTAGCTCAGTCGATATCCACCCGACTTGATCAGACGCGCCAGGGCCAGATCCTCCACGACTTCCGCGGCCAGCTGCTTGTGACCACCGATCGCGGCATAGGCCTCGCTGGAAAACAACATGAACGGTCCAGCCGCAAACGCCACATCAGAATTTGGGTCGTTGGTGGCCTCGATCGGGAAGCCAAGCCCAAGCAAGCTGGCCATGATCGGTTGAACCATCCATTCCGCCAGGCAGCCACACTCCAATCGAGGAGCCAGGCTGAACAGGTCGGCGCTTTCCTCGATCGCCTGTCCGAGAGCTCTTCTGAGCGCATCTGGCCGCAGACGAACGTCGGCATCGATGAACAACACCCACTTGCTGGTGACCTGTTCCATCGCGCGACAGCAGGCCCAGTTCTTGCCAACCCAGCGCTCGCCTTGTGGGCGAGGGCCCGCCTGTAGGACCGAGCAGATCTCTGAATGATCCAAAGCCGTTTCATGCGCAATCTGCGCGGTGGCATCGGTGGACGCATCGTCAACCACCAAGACGGACCATTCCGTGCATGGCGGAGTGCTGTCGAGAACACCCTGCAGACACGCAGCAATGTTCACCTCTTCGTTGTACGCCGGAACGACAACGGTGAGCGATGTGTCGGGGAGCTCTGAGTTGGCTGCCTGAACTTTGAGCTGGGGTGCCACAGCGAAAACACGCAACAGGCCGATCTGCAAAATGAGCAGACCGGCACTAGAAGCAGCTGCCGCCAGCAAAAGAATGATGGCGACAGTCAAGATCAGTGGACCAGCCTCAGGCGATCAACGGCGGGGCTCAGCTTTCCGCACAGTGATGGCGCGACCCATCCACTCCACGTTCTGAAGATCGTTGATGGCAGCTGTTTCAGCTTGCTCATCAGCCAGGTCGACGAAGGCAAAACCCCGCTTACGACCTGTTTCGCGATCCAACGGCATAGAGCACTTGCTCACCTCGCCGTATTCACCGAACAGATGGATGAGGTCTTCTCTCTCAGCGTCCCAGGAGAGATTTCCAATGAAGATGGTCAAAAAACTTTCTCAAATGGGGACTACATCTACTTTCTCACATCGCCAAGCCCTTTTGTCGGCTTTACGCACGGCAAAGGTTGAATTGCCTGATGCGCCGCTGCGGCATACGCTCAATCCGTGAGGAGTGCAGCGGATCAAAAGACGCTGGATAGGACGTAGTGACAACAGTTCTGGAGGATTGGAATGGCGAACGCGACGATCGTGACCACCCGCGACGGAGACACTGTTCAGCAGTTTCAAGGTCTTGACGGGCCTCTTTATCGAGCCTGCAATGGCAACCGCTGTTCCACCTGCCCCGATCTGGTGACGGCCCTGGAGCGACTCAAGGTCTGGCGAGAGAAGCTCTGACGGGCCAATCACCAAGTTGAGGATTCAAAGCTCTCTTTTGAACGTGTAACAGCCACCGTGATAACCGGTGAAAGGCTGGGCGTAGGTCACCAATTCCCAGCCCTGATCGCCCAGCTCATTCATCAAACCAACCAGGGTTACATCACGTTGGGGGTGACTTCGCGAAATCAACTGACGGTCGTCAAGCCAAAGCTCTTCGATCTCACCGGTCCAGGATTTTCCGCGGGGTACGAAACGCATCTGGGTGTACTCCCACTTCATCGAGAACCGGCGCGATCTGCGGCGTCATTGTCGCCGATACAACTGCCCGTGGATCAGAGCACTCCCAGAGGGCCCTTCTTCTTCTTGCAGTAACCAGCACCAATGTTCATCCAGCCCGCCTGGCAAGCTTCACCATTGGTGGGTGCCACTTCGTAGTACACCGGCGAAACACAGGTGGTGCCAAAGGTGTTCACATAACCGGCGGGGCACTGGTCGAAACCTTGAGCTTTGGGAATTTCCTTCTGAGCGAAAGCTGCAGAGGGAGCCAGAACCAGGGGCATCAGAGCCAGGAGCAGCTTGCGCATGGGTGCTTTTAAATCTGGATCAGTTTTAAAAGGAAAGCGGTGAGCTGTCAGTTCCACGCAGCTAGCTGTAGGAGTGTCCGCCTGCTCCGAGATGGCCCTGTGCTTCACGCAACCAGCTCCACACCGTGGGGTTTCGACTGGCGTGCTTCTGAACCAGGATCCGCTCATTCAGACTCACAGGGTCACCGCTGGACAATCGCAAGACAATGTCTTTGAGCATCAACCGCGTCTGGGGGCTGAGCATCGGAGATTGCTGGAACTGAGGACAGATTGATCACTCCAGCAACCGCTACTGTGAAGCAATTATAAAAACGAATCGATCACTACCAAAGACAATCAAGTCAGTGATCGTTGATGCCAATCAGGCATGGGCTATGAACAACAACAATCCATAACTTTTATTCATTGACATCTGGCTGATCGCCATCGTTCAGGAGACAACAAGGTCAGCACGGTTCGATTCCATGGTCACTCAGCAGCGCGAGCGGAGACTCCTGACACTGCACAGCTCCATTCATGACGACGAACCCTGCCTTTGTCTGAGCTGCACCACGCTTCGTCGACAAATCGAGCGCAATGCCCATGCACATCCCCGGACATTGCCATCCCGTGGTCCCGCTGCCAGCTTGAAGTCATGAACATACGAATCCTTCTGCGCCGTTGGGCCGGATCTTTGCTTGGGCTTGTGGATGAGTATTGGGCGATGCGGCGTCCCTGGCACTACGGAAATCGCGATCCGCAGTGTGAGTTGCACTGTGATGGTCAACAGTGCCGTCCAGGCTCTTGATCTAGGCCCAATGGGAGAGACATCCCATCCAGGACAGCAAAAAAAATCTGGGGTTGATTGGAATGTCTGCCGCGTTCATGACCATCAGAACGGGCCAGTTCTGATCATGCATGCAGGATTGACTCGTGGAGCCGATGCCCATCAAGGCAACGATCAATCATCAGGCTGCAGATTGCTTGGACTGGATTTTTTCCCGCCAATTCGGGCCCAGTTCAGAAATCAGATCTTGCTCGAGGGAACGCAGATAGCGCTTGCGTTGCCCAGATTCACCACCCAACCAGGTTGGAATTTCGAAAATCCTTGGCTCTTCCATTCTCGAAGGATCCCACAGAGACGCTGATCAGGAAAGAAAAGGTCTCTATTCGTGTGATCCCGATGACACAAGCAGGCCGATGACTTGTTCTGTCGACAAGCACTTCAACTCCATTTTCTTAGGCCTAAGCCTCTTCGGCAATGCGCCTTAACACCGATTGCCACCGGCCTGGCCAGTGACGAGAGTATCTGTATCGAGATCGGAGGAGCCCATGACGGCAGACACTCCACCTGAGTCCAAAGCAGAAGCAAGCTGACTTCAGGCACTTGCTCCAACAGGCTCAAGCAGACGAGTTTTGGTCCTTTGGTAGGCACGCACAGGTCCGCCACGCCAATCGACCCTCCATTTGCACCCACAAAACGTGCTTCAGGAGAACAAGCCCGTCTGTTCGAGCTATTGGCTCGAGATGTACCTCCAGTTGGATGCTTCGCAGCTTTCTTTCAGTTCACTGACGTTCGATTAGGCACAACGCTTCACGGCCTCAGCATCACTGAATCAATGGTTTGCGACATGCACAAACGAACGAGGTAGGCCGTTTCTTCCATCGGGAAAAAACGGTCTCCACACGTCTGTCCTAAACGGATAGGTTTCATGCCCCCAGATCCCTTCATCAGAAGGGATCTGGGGGCTGATTCATTGAATGAATGGAACAAGGACGATCACATCAATCGCTTCTGTCACCATTATCCAAAAGAAAAGCGGCCAAAGTGATTCGGCCACTGATGAACGACACAGATCAACCAAGGCCCCCGATAATCAATTCGAGACAAATGGCTTGGAAGAGTGATGAACAACAATACGAAGATTGCCATTATCATCCCGCAGATATCCAAATGTTTTATCAACCGTACTCTTGGATCCATCAGCCGCTTCAATATGGACCCAGCCCATAGCGTTGGCAGTGTTTCCAAAACTTTGAATCACAAAGATCTCTGGCTTGCACTTCACCCAGGGGCTCCGGTTTGAACCAGGGGTTCCAATCGCGAAGCCTGAGTCCTTGAATGCTGGGTTCCCACCCACAAAATACGAAAGGGCACCGGCACTGGTCTCACGGAATGTGGTGGAACCCTTCGCCCAGGTGGGCTTGAAGGCGACAGGTCCAAATTGATATCCATAAGCAGCATCAATCACACCAGAGGCCAATGGCTTGGACTTGGCAAGACCGCCCTCTGTGTGTGCCTTACTGATTGATACCAGGGCTTCACACCATGCATCCTGAGCCGCCTTCACCTCAGAAGCCTCGATCGTGTCAGACATCAAAGCTGGCTTTGCATCAACAGCATTGGCTCCGAAAAGGAAGACTGGAGCCGCAATCGCCAGCGGAACAACTGATTTAAACACTGTTGAAAAAAGCTTGGACAATCACTTTGTAATCACAAACACAACGTACGGCAAGCATTCCTTCGCAACAAGACAGCGACAATCCACTCAAAGAGTTAGCACCTGAGTTTTACCCAAAGGGTGCTCTCCGAACTGAGCTGACAAACGGCAAAGGTTGTGCTCAAGAACCGGCACCTGCAGAGCATAAAAAATCAGCGATGAAATCTAAAACTGTATGCAAGCATTTTTGGTCGGCCAAACACAAGCCAATTGACTAGATTTATTTAATTTGAAACCCTGAATTTCCTGTCAATGTTGATCTCCAGGTTGCCTAACAAGCATCAATCCATCTTGTTCCGTCGTTCTGAAGATTCGAAGCTCTTCGAGGATTGAATGGTCCCGAGAACGCTTCGCTCTCTGTGCTGACGCAACAGTGCATCCGCCTCAGCGACATGGCGCAGATATTGCTCTTGATCCGGAGCGCTGTGGGCCTGCACCATTCGTTCGAAATATGCACGCTCCATTGACATTTCATCCTTTCCTTCGTCCAGGGAAAGTTAAGAGCTGAATGCAGCACCCATCGTGATGGATGCAACAGAACGGCAAGCTTCGATCAACCTGCGTAGCGTTGGAATGACACGTGTGAGGCCTTTGAATCGGATCGTTGCATCGCTGCTCTCGGCTGCCGCCCTGTTGGCAGGCCCCGGCTCAGAAGCCGCTGAACGGGCCTTTTTCCGATCACCACCCACCGCGGTTTCCCTGCACAACCCCGCCTCCACCGAAAACCAACGCAATCGCACCACCATCAGCGTTGTCGTTCCTGACAACGCCGGTACGGCTTTGCAGAAGGTGGTTCTGTATCAGATCAGTGCCATAGAGCCCTGGGACTGGGGCAGAAAGCAACCCGAGCTGTATCTGGGCACCTATGGCCTGCGCAAAAAAGGGGTAGCTGGATTGGCTGTCGCCACCATTTCTGACAAGGGCGATGAATTGACCATCCGGCTGGAACCGCCGATCGAGCCTGGCCAGCAGGTGAATCTGATTTTTCGTGGGACGAATCCCGATGCTGATATCTACATGTGGTCAACCAGTTTCGTTCCTGCCGGAGACAACCCTCGGGTCAGTGACGGACCAACCCTGCGGCAACACATTTATCGCAACGAAAGCTTCAACTGAACGGCGATGGCCATTTCAACCTTTCCTTCCTTCGCTGCCCAGGCGGATTATTCGCTGCTGAAAGCCCTGCGCGCTGATCCGGATGCCACGGACGACGGCATGGATCACCGTCCTCGACCGGTGTTTTCGGGTCATTACGTGCCGGTACGGCCGACCCCGATCCCGCAATCTCAGTACGTGGCCCACAGCCAGACCCTCTTTGCAGAGCTGGGTCTGAACGATGAACTCGCCCGCGATCCTTCCTTCCAGGGACTGTTTTCCGGAGACATCAGCGTGGCCACAGACGCGATGCGTCCCTGGGGCTGGGCCACCGGCTACGCCCTCTCGATCTATGGGACGGAATACATCCAGCAGTGTCCCTTCGGGACCGGCAACGGCTACGGCGATGGCCGGGCAATGTCGGTGTTTGAGGGGGTCTTCCTGGGACGGCGCTGGGAGATGCAGCTCAAAGGTGGTGGCCCCACCCCCTATTGCCGCGGGGCCGATGGGCGTGCCGTGCTGCGTTCCAGTGTGCGGGAATTTCTGGCCCAGGAGTTCATGCAGGCCCTTGGGGTTCCCAGCTCTCGTTCGCTGACGCTGTATGTGTCGCATCAGGAAAAGGTGCGCCGTCCCTGGTACTCGGAGAACTCGCGCAGCTTTGAGCCGGATGTGATGGCGGATAACGCGGCGGCGATCAGCACCCGGGTTGCCCCTTCATTCCTGAGGGTGGGGCAGATCGAACTGTTCGCTCGGCGCGTGCGCGCCAAAGCCCATCCACAGGCGATGGAGGAATTGACTCTGATCGTTGAGCACCTGATCGATCGCAACTACCGCGATGAGATCGATCCTGCGCTGCCGTTTGCGGAGCAAGTCGTGGAGCTTGCACGATTGTTCCGAGGACGACTCACCGCTCTGGTGGCCGGCTGGATGCGGGTGGGCTACTGCCAGGGCAACTTCAACAGCGATAACTGCGCCGCCGGCGGCTA
>CAJWLE010000054.1:0-9964 GCA_913042965.1 uncultured Synechococcus sp. | reverse complement strand
CTGGACATCAAAGGGCTGTTGACGTTGTCAAGGCAACACCAGCCACCGCCAGCAAAGCGGCTGCAATCCCGCGGGGTTGAATCGGATCACCTTCAAAGCGGCCGATCATTAAAGCCATCACTGGAGCTGTCCCCATCAGCGTCACACCCGGTCCAACAGCCATTTGTTGAAACACAAACTGCTGCAACACGATCCCGAGATTGGTGCCGAGCACCGTTGCGACGATCATTCGAACACCCAGGGGGCTGATCCAGTTCTGAATGGATTCACTGTTCAGTCGCAACCAGGGAAGAAGTCCAACCCAGCCCCCACACAGTCGGACCGAAGCTGTTTGCAAAGGAGTCAGTGCACTGCTGATCAGAACCTCTCGGGCCAGAAAGGCACCCCCAAGACCGCTGACGACCGCCAACAACGCCAGAACCAATCCAGCACCATCACGACCCATGGCGTCTGATGGGCCGGCGACAAGAACGACAGCGCTAGTGACCATGGCCGCACCGATCCAGGCTTGCGGTGCAAGAACCTCACCCATCAGGACCACGCTGCCCAGACTGGCCAGCACTGGACCGATGGCTTCCACCGTGAGAGTTCGGCGCGTGCCCAGCCTCCGCAGGGCTGCCAGATAAAAGCTGTCGCCCGCTGCAATTCCCACAACTCCGCTGAGCAGAAGCAACCCGACTGCTGAACCGTTGTCCTCCCAGGGGAAGGTCAGCAACACCGGTAAAAAAATGAGGCTGGCCATGCCATTTTTCGCGGCATTCAGGGCCAGGGCTGATCCCTGTTTCGACAGGGAGCGCCAAAGTCCACTGGCCAGAGTCCATGCCAATGCAGCGCCGAGGGCCGCGAAATGCCCCGTCATCGATGAATCAGCAGACTTGGCACAGCATGTCGCGATGATGGCCAATCCAATCCTGAGGTTCGTCGAGACGTTCTCCGGCCACTGGGCGATGAACCTTGAGACGAAGGTTCCTCGGATTGAGCTTTACGAGAAGCGCATTGCTTCTTCAAAGCCTTCCCTGGGCTTTTTTGTGCTGCTCGTCTGTTCGGCAGTCATCGCCACCTTGGGGTTGATCTCCAACAGCACGGCTGTGGTGATCGGCGCCATGATCGTTGCTCCCTTGATGGACCCGATCCTCAGCCTTGCCTTTGGTCTGGCGGTGAGCGACGGCAAGTTGATTCGCCGTTCGGCCGTGACGGTGACATTGGGCGTGGCGGCGGTGGTCGGAACGGCTTCCGTGCTGAGCCTGATGCTTGGAATCAGCAACGTGCAATCGGAAATCATCGGCCGGACGTCGCCCAATCTCATTGATCTGGGTATTGCCGTGGCTGCGGCAGTAGCTGGATCATTTTCGATGACCCGTGAGCGCCTTTCCAACTCCATTGCGGGGGTGGCAATCGCGGTAGCTCTGGTGCCACCGCTTTGTGTCAGTGGCATCGGGCTGACGCTGGGCTCGGACATGACCGCTGTGTTTGGTCGCGGCACTGTGGCCGGTTTGACCAATCAGATCGCAGAGGGTTCCTTTCTTCTGTTCCTCGCCAACCTGACCGGCATCGCCGTGGCCAGTTTGTTGGTCTTTCTGGTTCAGCGTTATGGCTCCGTGAGCCGTTGCTGGCGCAATCTGGTCGTATGGATCGGTTTGCTTGGGTTGCTTTGCATCCCTCTGGGATCGTCACTTCACGACTTCAGCGTTCGGCAATACCTGGAAGCTGAATTCGGAAAAATCAAGGCCGGACAGATCAAGCGTCTCAAGGTGGCTGAGAAGAACCCGCGATTGTGGAGTCGCGTTCGCTTGCTTTACAGCAATGTTCGGGTGAATGACAACGTTGCCAGTGTCGATTTAGTGCTCAATGCACCGGAAGATCTTCTCGATCAGGCAGCAATCACATCCATGCAGCAAAACCTTCTGAAGCGTTCGCGGCAGTTAGGGGTGGACGACATCGACTTCAACATCAGCATTGTTCCAAATCGGGTCTACCGGTTCGAAATGAATCCGGATCTCAAGAGTTGAGCGCTGATTCAATCCGCTCTTGGCTGAGGGTCCAAAGTCTCTCAGCCTTCACGGAGTCGCTGGCTTCAGCCGATGGCTCCGTCAGTTCAAACCGGTGCAGCCCAGGCTTCACCAGCGTGTTGCTCCAGTAGCGGAAGCCACTGTCGTCAGGCTCCAAAACCAGTTGAACCAGACGCTCTCCTGCATTGTCGACCGATTCGGTGATCCGCAGAAGATCCCGGGCCACGAAACCGAAGAGTGCTTGACCGAGTGGATTGGCCCGACGGCTTTCCCTGAAGAAACCGCCTGATGCGCGGGGAATCACAAGACCAGGACTCCAGCTGATGACAGGGAGCTCCGGATGCAGGTTGGCTGTATGGAGGCCCATCAGCATGTTGCAGAGCTTGCTGTCTTTGTAAGCCTTGTCTGCATCAAAGCGGCTGTTGCCATCCAGCATCGGCGCAGGCGTGGTGCTGTTCAGCCCGCTGAGGTCACCCAGGCTGGCGGGGCGACCAACCCGGCCACCGCCGCTGGCGGGGTTATGAACCTCCGATGCCGTGATCACCAGGCGTGGGCTGGTGGATTGCAGCAACATCGGCAACAGCCGCATCAGCAGAAGCTGATGCGCGAGATGATTCACGGCCACCGTGAGCTCGAATCCCTGGGGGCTCCAGCGAGGCTGCTTGCAACCGGCGTATTGCAGACCGGCATTGAGCACTAAGCCATCAAGAGGTTCCCCACGACGTTGAACAATGCTGCAGAGCTGATCAACCGAAGCCAGATCCGCAAGATCCGCCAGCAACACCGTCGTTTGGGGCGCGACCCAATCCAGGGCCTCCCGGGCGCGTTCCTGGCTTCGGCAGATCAGTGTGAGTCTGTGGCCGGCCCGCTCCAACCGTTGAGCCGCGACACGGCCGATGCCGCTGCTGGCGCCAGTGATCAGCAGATGTTGGCCGTTAGTCATGGGAATGGATTTGGTAGGTGAATAGATCTCCATCCCGTTCGCTCACCACGTAAAGCCTTTGACGTGCAGGGTCGATCGCCACTCCTTCAGACTTGCGCACTTTGGAGGATGGTTTATCCCCTTTGCGGATCAGATCCAGCCTCTGAATCACGCGATTGTTGGTCCAGTCGTAGTGGAACAGGCACTGGCCTTTGTCACTGGTGATCCAGAACGTGTCGCGGCTGCTGTCGTAGCTGAGGCCGGAGAAATCGAGCTTGTCGATCGAAAGGCGGGGGTGGCTGAACCCGTTGGACTCCGTCAGCAATCGGGCGTTGAGGATCCGCCCCTGCGGAAGATCGATCTCGATTAACAAACCTGGACGACCTTCCTTGACGACCACGATGTGGCCACTTCGGGTGTTGACGGTGATTCCCTCCAGCCCCTTGTTGTCTGGTCGTTTCGGGAAGTGCTCCGCGATGCTGGCGAAGTTCTCCATCCCCACCAGCGGCTGTCGATTGATCTCGGCGCGAGCAGCGATGTCAAAGCTGATCACACTGTTGGTGTCCTCCTGGACGGCATGCAGCTGCAGGCCATCACCACTGATGGCGATCCCTTCGAGGTCTTCAACACCGATGAAGAAGGACTCTTCGACCGTCACGTGGCCCTCCAGATCGAGCTGGAAAATGGCTTTGGTGTCATCGCTGACGGTGTAAAGAGCCGTGCCGTCGTGGTTGAGGGTCAGCCCGGACGGTTCATTCAGTCCAAGAGCACGATCCACGATGCGGTGCTTGTTGATCAGGCTGAGACTCAGCTTGGCCTCAGGCATTGGCACTGCATTGAAGAGATGCCGTTGAGAATGCTGGAAATTGGTCGGAGGGGCAATGCGACGTCTTGCGGTGTATTGCGGATCCCGCAGTGGTCACAACCCAGCATTTGCCAAAGCCGCTGCAACTTTGGGAGAAACAATGGCGCTTCAAGGTGCAGGCCTGGTTTACGGCGCAGCCCAAACCGGATTGATGGGAGTGGTTGCTGACTCGGTTCTGGAGCTGGGTGGTGAGGTCATCGGCGTAATCCCTGAAGCGCTGATGGCGAATGAGATCGTGCATCCCCGCCTCACCAAACTCGAGGTGGTTGACTCGATGCATCAGCGCAAAGCGCGGATGCTCGAACTGGCAGACGCGATGGTGGCGTTGCCCGGTGGATTCGGAACCCTGGAGGAATTGTTTGAAGCTCTGGCCTGGCTCCAGCTGCGGCTGCATCAAAAGCCCTGTGGCCTGCTGAATGTGGCGGGCTTCTTTGATCCTCTGCTGCGGTATCTCGACGCGTCAGTGGAGCAGGGTTTCCTGAATCCTCAACATCGCCAGCTGCTTCGACACCACACGGATGCCGGTTTGTTGTTGCAGGACCTTCAGGAGCACGATCGATGCAGCGAACCATCCTGATCACTGGAGCCAGCCGCGGCATTGGCCGCTGCATTGCCGAGCGTTTATTGCGGGAAGGGCACCGTCTCAGCCTGGGATTACGACAGCCTGGCCAACTCGTCGGCACTGTTCTTGATCATCCAGACGTACTTCGGGTGCCATACGACGCGAGTGATCCTTCGGCAGCGGATGCCTTTGTGGAGAAGACAGAGGAGATGTGGGGCGGTTTCGACAGCCTGATTCACTGTGCAGGCTGCCTGCACCGGACTCCCCTGTTGTTCGACGCCGCCGCTGAACCGGAGCTGGAGGAACTCTGGCGAATCAATCTGATGGGACCCTGGCGGCTGACACGGGCTGCGTGGCGATTGTTGAAACAGAGTGGCCAAGGGCGAATCCAGGTGCTCGTCTCGATGAGTGGCAAACGGGTCAAGGGCCGAATGACCGGCTACCCGGTGAGCAAATTCGGCCTGATGGCCCTCTGCCAGGCCATGCGCAATGAAGGCTGGGACGACGGAATCCGTGTCACAGCGATCTGCCCCAGCTGGGTAGCAACGGACATGGCACTGGGAGTCAGCACGCTGCCGGCTGAGGACATGACCCAACCCGCCGACTTGGCAGAGCTGTCCTGCAGCCTGCTTCGAGTTGCCAACACAGCTGTGCCGTTCGAGTTAGCGGTGAATTGCGCTCTGGAAGTCTGAGATTCAGCTGCGCCGCAGCCAATAGGGTGCACCCCTGAACCAATCCCCAAGATCGTCCTGATCTGGATCAAAACGGCTGTCTGGGTCTCGATCGTTTAAGTCCAGTTGATCGAGAAGGGCATCGACACCATGCCCCGTCGTCAGCTGGTGGTGCTGCTGGCGTCTGCGTGCTCGGCGAAGCCAGGCTGCCACCGTTGGATCACGATCAGCCTGGCGCTGAAGATTGATCCGCTCCTCAAGAGTCACGTTCTGCCCCGTTGCCAGTCTCCTGAGCATTCCCTGCAGGTGAAGCCGGGTTTGTGGGGTGAACATCGAGCATCTTCTTCGCTGCCCATGACTATCAACAGGCAAGGGTTGGTTGCCATTCCCTTGGGATTGTCTCCGGTTTGATGTGCTTTCTGGTTGTGGTATGCCCTCAACGGCAAGTTTCGCTAACACTGAAATATTCGGTGCCCCGTGCTGACTGATGTGTCTATTCGCCGCTCTTGGCCTGTTAGCACCACGCGTGATCCTGCTGTTGATGTGGTTTTTTAACAGCACATTTGTCATGCAGCCCTTCGCAGACTTTGCTGTTCCAAATCCGATCCTTCCGGTGCTGGGGCTGGTGATGCTGCCGACAACCACCCTTGGTTACTGCTGGGCAACATCCGCTTTTGGCGGAGTGTCCTCGTTCAGCGGGCTTCTCGTGGTTGCAATCGGACTGATCATCGATCTGGGCTTGATTGGCAATGGCCGTGGCGCTGCACGACGCTGAACGTTCATCGTTGAAACGCCCAACGCAACAGTGCCACCCCTGGATGCGATGACATCACCCTGCCCGATCTGTGCATTGCATCAGGATCAGGTGAATCGTGAACGCTATGAGATCCAGCGGAGTGGTCTGTGGGTGTTGCGTCATCACCCGAATCCAGCACCTTTGCCGGGTTGGATGCTGCTGGACACGCTGAGGCATTGCGCCGGGCCAGTGGATTTCACGACAGATGAAGCGATCGGTTGGGGAATCGCCGTCCAGCAGGCCAGTCAATTGGTTCAACAACTCACCCAATGCGATCGGGTTTACGTCATCGCCTTTGGTGAAGGTGCTCAGCACCTACATCTGCACCTGATTCCACGTTTGATCGCAGAGGATTCAACCAAGGCCTGGGCTGTTGCGGATCACTATCGTGCCGTGGAATTGAATGATCACCCCCCGGCTGACCCGGCCCAAGTGGAGGCATTGGTTCTCAAAGCACGTCAAAACAAGATTGTTTTGGGTTGATTCATCAACTGTCTTCAATCAGGTGGTCCTGTATTCGCCTCTGTTTCTTGCCACAAGGATCTCCGGAAAGATCTCCCACGGGCCAACCCAGCTGACGAAGGCTGCTGATCACACTTTTTTCGGCATCAAAATACTGCGATCCATAACTGCTTTTCAAGCCAATTTCTTTCAACGTGAGCAACAGAAGCCGTTGCTCACGTCGTGTCCCGCGTCGATAGGCGACAACGCGAAAACCGCGCTCTGCGTAGCGGCCCAGGCCTTGCTGCAAATTGTCGCTGTAGCCAATTGCCAGGGTTCTGTCGATATCGCGCAAAACGGTGAACACCATCCCTTCGGGATGAGCTTCAAGGGTTTGAACCCTTTCGCTTAAAGCGATCACGGCCTCCATCGTGGGAGATTGAAGAGCTTTCTCGATCTGATCAAAATCCATGATCAGAACCCACCCGCGGCCAGCCGCTCTTCACAGGCTCGCTCATAAGAGCGAACTGCGGCAGCAGGGATTGAGCCATTGCTTTTCAACTGCCGAACCGACAATTCCACACACTGAAGAACAACGCTGGTCAGTTCCCGGCCTTCGCATAGAGCCCAACCTCGCAAGAGCACATGCAGGCTGGGAGGCACTGACACAGTGAGCTTGACCTGGTTTTCACGGGTGGCGGTTTTGACCATGCCCTGAACCGCTGAGTACCCGCAAAGTAGCTCAGGAGTAACTTTGCAGCAACCGAAGAGCAACCCTCAGGCAACTGAGAGGAGCCTTTCAAGCGATTCAAGGTCATCGCATTCAGATGATCCCCGTACACGCCGGTCCAAGGTGCCAAAACCAATCCGCCGCCAGCCCGCTGCCCCTCCCACCATCGTGGATCCATTGATGAAACCTCTGATCGATCAAAGGCATTCACCAACAATCCATCCATGACGAGTGATCCCAGAGTTCAAAAAAAGAACAAAGGATCTTTGCCATAGAACAACCGAATGTTCAACGAGTTCTAAGTGCCACCCAAGCAGAGGCAACTGAGCTGGTGACTCAGATCTGCTGCAACCTGGCAGTAATCCCCAGACCGAAGACAAGGCCCCTGAGCCATTGGTTGCCGAGACGAGAAGATCAGCCGATTGTCCGCCGCCGCGACTCCTCTGCTGAAACTGTTGCGCCATGGGTCATGCGATGAGACTCCTCCGCGGTGAGAGGCCTGACAGCGGACATCAACGCTGAATCAGTCCAATAATCCGGGCTATCAAACGTTCCCAAACGCAGTGGACAGGACGGACCAGATTTCATGCCCTGCTCCCTTAAGAGCTTTCAACCTACGCCGTCGAGTGACGACCCCCCATCCGTCCACCCTCAACTTCGTTTTGCGCTCCCGCCTGTCGTCCCTAGGAGGCTTTTTAGTGGAAGGCGAGGCAACAGGAATAGGGCGAGCTAGACCCAGGTGGTTGGTCACCGTGACGCAACCCATGAGCGGCTGAACACAATTAAGAGCTTAAAGTTGATCTCAACGGCTGGTTATGCGTTCTTTCTGTAGTTGCAACCATTCGAAGCTCGGGATCTATAGCTTTGAATTTCTTTGTTGCATTGCTTTGGCCTTCGAATCTGGAGATAAGACAGACCGAATCATTGCTGCAGCAAAGGCCCGCGCCCATGCTGCCCTGAAAGAGAAAGCCCCCAAGCTGACAGCACTAGAGAAAGGCATGTGGGAATCAATGCGTCGTGGTGGCCGACCCGTCAGACATCAACGACCCGGTCACGGATCAACAAGACCTTGATCCAAGGCTGAGAGGCCGAGAAGACTGGAATGGAGCAACATTAATGAGAAACCGCTCCTTCAAATACATTTCCGGGAACCATCAATCAATCGAGAAGATCCTGATTAAAAGTTTCACTCGAGAAAAGATTAACCCACCTGCAAGTATGAATATCTAGAAAATTATGGACCAAAAGCAACGGAAAGACTCACTTTAAAAATGCAAGGATTCTAAAAATAAATCGGCAAAGTTAGGGACAGACTTTGTTCTGTGCTCTAAAAAGATGAACGATCAAGATCGAGGAGGCGTTTGCTGGTTTTGCTGATCATCGGACTTTGATTGAGGCTTAGCGGCTGCTTTGGCCGCCAAAGAAGCTTCAAGGCGTTGAAGCTGTGCTTCGCGAAGCGCTGCTGGAATGCTGAGAGTGGGGTCGGTCATCGATTGGCTTTCCCGACTGCAGCTTGAATAAAGCGAAGTGCGGACGGAAGGGGGCCTTGAAATCCGAGAACTTGCAAAACATAAGAAGGCTGCGCCCCCAAGCCACTGGTGAAAATGCCTAGATCAGCAACCCGTAACAACGATGGTCACATAAAGCACAGATCTTCAACTTGAACGTCCATGCCAGGCCAATGACGTCGACGTACGGCCACCCATTGACTGGGAACGAACTAAACGCTGGCCTCCAGCGTCAAAGCAGAGCTCATACGCCTCTCTTCCTGGACGAGGAAATCTGCCCACATGCCCACCAGAAAGCTGAGGGTGTTCAGCGCACGAACTTGCTCCTTGGATCCAGGGCTCGTGTACTTGAAATCCATGAACATCTGATCAGCAACACGCCGTTGCTCTCTGCATCGATTGTCGATCGACATCGTCAGCTCTGCTTCTGAATGACTGGGAGATCCGTGGGCTGCGCCAGAACGTAGAGAACAGCGGATGTCAGCAGTCCGGCAGCCGCAACCAGTCCCCAGATGGCCGTTGAATAATCAGTCATCAGTTGGCACCAAAAAGGCCGAAGGTGATCTGACTCACAATGCCTTGCCCTGTGATCGCTTCAGTCAGCAGACCAATCACGAATCCGAGCATCGCCACGCGACCATTGAGGAGCTCAGCGCCCTGGCGACGCTCCGACTGAATTTGTGCGGCCGCTGCATCCTGATACCAGCTGTCTCGAGAGCCTGAAGAAGTCATCACGATCAAGTAGATGAACAAATATTAAGCATTCTGTTACGGGATGTAAATAGGCGTAATTGCCTGGCCTCCCCGCTGGGTCCTTTGGTCTGAAACGCTTCTCATCTCCGCGTAACCAGCGATTCAATGCAGAGAGCTCTGCTCAGTGGCCAGGCAACACCCTTTGGTCGCTGACACAACAACACTCCAGGCGCAGCAGAGCAAGCCCCTCTACGAACGGGGCTCACTGGCCGGCCGTCTGACCAAGGAAAGGAGTGCAAAGACCGCGAGAAGAGCTTGCTCTTCTAGAGCGATGCCGTATCAGCATCAATAAAGTCATTCACCCATCTCGAGATGGGCCATTCGCACTGGTTCACTTCAGATTTGAACAGCGCAGAACGATGTCTCCCACGATCGCTCGCGCGGGAGACGGGGTTCTGCCGGCCATCGGATCGCTCTCCTTAGACCGTCGCGTGTGGATGAACTCCCCATGTCCGCGCCGCACAAATATGAAGGCCATTCGAGGGAATTGCAACCGATCTTTTGACCATTTCCTGGAACCCAAAAAATCCCCGTAAAGCCTCGTGTCTTTGGTATTGAAGAGCACGGACAGCCAACGCCTGGCATCGAAGAAAACTTGTTGAAGCCCGTCTTCTCGGGCTTTTGGGACCAGACAATTGACCCATTCAACATGACCCCGGCGATCACCTGTCAACGGCGTTTGGGCCGTGACTGAAGCCATCACCAAG
>CAJWLE010000053.1:0-10047 GCA_913042965.1 uncultured Synechococcus sp. | reverse complement strand
CCTATCGCTGGCGCCTGATCAAGGGTGGTGATGCCGTCAAATCAGCCGCCCTTGAGGCGGGGGCCTGGGGCTGCGCCATCAGTGGAGCGGGTCCAAGCATCCTGGCGCTGTGCTCAGAAGACAAGGGTCAGGCCGTGAGCCGCGCGATGGTCAAAGCCTGGGAGGCCGCAGGGGTGGCCAGCCGGGCACCGGTGCTGAATCTGCAGACCTCGGGCAGCCATTGGCAGCCCGAGGATGCTGAGTAGAACTACCCAAAGCCGGCAATCAGCCCTGTTAGGTTTAGTAAATATTTGAATGCAGGGAATGGACGCCGGGCTAGCGACGAGCGCTGTGGCAACCACACCATTCCCCTGGCTGTCTCTGATCGTGCTCTTGCCGGCACTCGGAGCTCTGCTGATGCCTCTGCTTCCGGGCACAGACGACCAGCCATCGCCCTGGCCACGCAATTTCGCTCTGGCCGTTCTCCTGATCGACCTGGTGTTGATGATGGTGGTGTTCGCCACCGAATTCGACCCCTCGTTGTCCGGTCTTCAGCTGGTGGAGCGGGTCAGCTGGGTGCCGGCGATCGGCCTGGAATGGTCCCTCGGTGTTGACGGACTCTCAGCTCCCCTGGTGGTGCTCAGCGGTTTGGTCACCTTCCTCTCCGTTGCAGCGAGCTGGTCGATCGAGAAAAAATCCCGGCTCTATTTCGCTCTCCTTCTGGTTCAGGCCTCCGCCCAGGGACTTGTTTTCCTCTCGCAGGATTTTCTTCTGTTCTTCCTGGCCTGGGAGCTGGAGCTGGTTCCGGTTTATCTGCTGATCGCCGTCTGGGGAGGACAAAACCGCCAGTACGCCGCCACAAAGTTCATCCTCTACACCGCTCTGGCCTCGTTGCTGATCCTGCTCAGCGGCTTGGCGCTGGCTCTTTCGGGTGACCAGTTCACACTGAACATCAGCGACCTGACCGCCCGCTCGGCAGGAGGAAGTTTCGGGCTGCTCTGCTATCTGGGTTTCCTCGTGGGATTCGGAGTGAAACTGCCGATGTTCCCTCTTCACACCTGGCTTCCCGATGCCCATGGTGAAGCCAACGCCCCGGTGTCCATGCTCCTGGCGGGTGTGCTGCTGAAAATGGGCGGCTACGCCTTGCTGCGCTTCAACGTGCAGATGCTGCCCGAAGCCCATCTCACCCTGGCGCCTGCCCTGGTGATTCTCGGCATCGTCAACATCGTTTACGGGGCTCTGAATGCCTTCGCCCAGGACAACGTCAAGCGTCGAATCGCCTGCAGCTCCGTCAGTCACATGGGTTTTGTGCTTCTCGGCATCGGAGCGGTCGACGCCCTTGGCATCAGCGGCGCCATGCTCCAGATGGTCAGCCATGGACTGATCGCAGCGGCCATGTTCTTTGTGACCGGAGTCTTCTACGAACGCACAAAGACTCTCTCGATCCCCAACATGGGCGGACTGGCCAAGGCCCTGCCGATCACCTTTGCCTTCTTCCTCGCCAGCTCACTGGCATCCCTTGCACTCCCAGGCATGAGTGGATTCATCAGTGAGATCACAATCTTCCTCGGCATCACCAGTCAGGACGCCTTCACCTCACTGTTCCGCTCCATCACGGTGATCCTGGCCGCCATTGGCCTTGTGCTCACTCCGATCTATCTGCTGTCGATGTGCCGCAGGGTTTTCTTTGGTCCTCGTATTCCCGCCCTGGCCAGCGTTGTCGACATGAAGCCCCGTGAGCTGGTGATTGGCCTCAGCCTTCTGGTTCCAACCCTGGTGATCGGCATCTGGCCCCGCATCGCCATGGATCTGTATGAGTCGTCAACCAACGCGCTCTCGCAGCAACTTGGCGAGCATGGTGTTGTTGCTCTGATCCAGCATCTTCCCCTCGGCTGATCCCCATGACCGATTCCGCTGCATCCGCCCTGTTGAAGGGTGAAGGCCTGCCGTTGTTTCAGCAGATCACCCCGGACATGGTCGGCCGTGACATTCCGGTACTGCTCCACCAACTGGATGAACAGTTCACTGCACTCGAACACTCCCTTCAGCAACAGCTGAGCAGCCCTGAGCCCCTGAGCTGGGACAGCGTGATGAAACCCATTCAGACGCTGGGCGAACAGCTTCGCTGGAGTTGGGGAGTGGTCTCACACCTGAACGGTGTCTGCAATTCCCCCGAACTTCGGGACGCCCATGCCGGCCAGCAACCAGAGGTTGTGCGTCTTGGAAACCGGCTCGGCCAAAGCCAGGTGCTGCATCAGGCCCTTTGTCGCCTGAAGGACCAGCCTGCCGAGCCACTGACGCCAACCCGTGAGCGAATTCTCAACGCCGAACTTCTGTCGATGCAGAACCGGGGTGTAGGCCTGGATGGAGAGACCCAGGCTGCCTTCAATACAGCCAGCGAGCGCCTGGCCGCCCTGTCCACCAGCTTCGGCAACCATGTTCTTGATGCCACTCAGCAATGGACACTGAAGCTCACGGAAGCTGACCAGGTCAGAGGCTTGCCGGAACGAGCCAAGGACGCTCTTGCGGCCGCAGCCCGAGAGGCCGGTGACGCTGCGGCCACAGGCTCGGAAGGACCCTGGTTGCTGGGCCTGGATCTGCCCCGCTACCTCCCTTTCCTGACCCACGCTGAAGACCGCGGACTGCGGGAGACCGCTTACCGCGCCCATGTCAGCCGAGCCAGCCAGGGTGAGTTTGATAACGCTCCCCTGATTGAAGAGATCCTGACGCTGCGGGGCCAGCAGGCCCGTCGATTGGGCTATGAACACTGGGCTGAAGTCAGCCTGGCCAGCAAAATGGCCGATGACGTTCCGAGTGTCGAGGCTCTGCTTGAAGAGCTGCGAAGTGCGGCTTACCCAGCGGCCGAACGCGAGCTCAAGGACCTCCAGGATTGCGCCCGTCGCCACGGCGCTGCGGAAGCTGATCAACTCGCGCCCTGGGATCTCACCTACTGGTCGGAACAGCTGCGACGGGAACGATTCGACCTCGATCAGGAAGCCCTTCGCCCCTGGTTCCCTCTGCCCCGGGTGCTGGATGGTCTGTTTGGCCTCTGTTCTCGGCTGTTTGATGTGGAGATCCGCTCCGGAGATGGAGCCGCTCCTCTCTGGCACAACGATGTGGGCTTCTACGAAGTGCTCCGCGGCGGCGAGGTCATCGCTGGTTTCTACCTTGACCCTTACAGCCGGCCTGCCAGCAAACGGGGTGGTGCCTGGATGGACGAATGCCTTGGTCGCAAGCGTCGAGAGGACGGGACCCTTGTTCTTCCGGTGGCCTATCTGATCTGCAATCAGACCCCACCCGTTGGAGACATTCCAAGCCTGATGAGTTTTGAAGAGGTCGAGACCCTCTTCCACGAGTTCGGCCACGGCCTGCAGCACATGCTCACCACGGTCGAGGAACCGGAGGCTGCGGGTATCAGCAATGTGGAATGGGATGCGGTGGAGCTTCCCAGCCAGTTCATGGAGAACTGGTGCCTCGATCACAGCACTCTGATGGGCATGGCGCTTCATTGGCAGACCGGTGAACCTCTGCCCGAGGAGGAATTCCGCAAACTCCTGGACAGCCGCACCTTCAATGCAGGGCTGGGCACCTTGCGTCAGGTGCATTTCGCCCTGAGTGATCTGCGGCTTCACAGCCAGTGGAGTCCTGATCTGGGGTGCAGCCCCGATGAATTGCGACGCGAGATCGCCGTCAGCACCACCGTGATGGACCCGATCCCTGAAGACCGTTTTCTCTGTGCCTTCGGCCACATTTTTGCCGGGGGGTATTCCGCCGGGTACTACTCCTACAAATGGGCCGAGGTGCTCAGCGCCGATGCCTTTGCCGCCTTCGAAGAAGCGGGGCTCGACCAGGAGGACACCGTTCGTTCCATCGGCGCTCGCTTCCGCGACACCGTTCTCAGCCTGGGTGGAAGTCGCTCACCCTCGGAGGTCTTCGAAGCCTTCCGGGGACGTCAGCCCAGCAGCGATGCATTGATCCGCCATTCCGGATTGCAAGCCGCCTGAATCAAGGCTGACGCAGGATCTCTGCCAGTCTCTCCACCGCCCGAGGATGGGCAATGAGCTGCTGGTGTGTCCAGACCGGCAGCTCCTCCTGAGGTCCAACGGGTAACACCGCCTTCCAACCCGGACACACCATCAGGTCCCAGCGGCAGAAGTAACTGCGGCAGGTCACCCCGTCCAGCTCAGTGATGTTCCGGTTGAGATCCCTCAGCAGGTCACTGCCTGGTTTCATATCCGCTGCACCGGCCAGAAGCAAACGGGGGATCGGCAGTGCCGCCAGCGTCCCCCACTGAGGACTTCCCACACTGAAAAAGCGTCGGGTGCGCCTGGCTCCGCCAAGCTCCTGCAGCCAGATGCGACCAATCACTCCGCCCATTGAGAAGCCGAACAGATCGATCTCGGTGTCCGAGCCAAAGCGCTCCTGGATGGCGCGATCCAGCCGTCGCGCCAGCTCCCGTAACGGCACCACACCAAGTCCATGGGGGAGGTGCGGTGCCATCAGTGGTTGCTGCGGCCGATCAATGGCCTGGATGAGACGACGGAACAGGCGCGGGGTGTCCCACAGCCCATGAACCAGAACCAGAGGGCGCGTCATGCTTCTCCTTTCATGGGGCCCCGTGGCGCCGCCTCTCCACCGCCACAACACCGCTGAAGCCAGGCACCGGAGCTGCACATTTGCGCAATTCAAGACGCACAGGCACCGGTCCGTAAAGCTGCTCCAGTTGATCCAGCACCCGATCACTGAAATGCTCGATCGTCTGGCAAACAAGACCGCGGGCCAGCGCCTGCAGGGCGGTGATGGCTTTGCTGTAGTCGAGGCTGGCTGCCAGATCATCGTCGGCGGCCGCCGCACCAAGGTCCTGCCACAAGGTGATGTCGAGGCTGAACCACTGGCCATCCCGGCGCTCATGCTCCAGCACACCAACATGGGCCCAGAGCATCAGATCACGAACATGGATTGCATCCATGCCGGTCACAGGGGCAGGTCCGCATGGGTGAAGCGTCGGGTCCCCGCGGAGTAATCCGCCGCAATGTGGCCATCTCCCCGGAGGCGATAGCGATAGGTGACCAGGCCCTCCAGACCCACGGGCCCCCGGGGCGGAAGGGTCTGGGTGCTGATGCCAACCTCCGCACCGAAGCCGTACCGGAATCCGTCGGCAAAACGACTGGAGCAGTTGTGATAGACCCCGGCACTGTCCACAGCAGCCAGAAAGCGATCGGCCGTCGCCTGGTCTTCCGTGAGGATCACCTCGGTATGACGAGAGCCATAACGGCGGATGTGATCGGTGGCCTGCGCCAGGTCATCCACCAGCTTCACCGCCAGGATCAGATCGAGATATTCGGTGCGCCAATCCTCCTCATCGGCCAGCTCAGCAATCCCGAGCGCCACGCTGGCTGCATCCCCACGCAGGCGTACACCGGCCTCTGCAAAAACCGGTAGGGCCGCGGCCAGGAAATCAGCGGCGATGCTCCGATGAATCAGCAGGGTCTCAATCGCATTGCAGGCCGCGGGATACTGCGTTTTGCTGTCCAGCGCCACGCGAACGGCTTTGGCGAGATCAGCCTGCTGGTCCACATAGAGGTGGCAAATCCCATCGGCATGGCCCAGCACAGGAATCCTGGTGTTGTCCTGAATGAACCGCACCAGTTCATTGCTGCCACGGGGAATAATCAAATCCACCAAACCATCGAGCCGCAACAGCGCAAGGCTTTCCTGACGGGTCGTCAGCAGCGCCAGCGCATCGGGCGAGACCGAACTGGAGGCCAATCCAGCTTTCAGAGCCTGCATCACAGCCTCATTGGTGCAGCGGGCCTCACGACCGCCCTTGAGCAGAGCCCCGTTTCCGGAGCGGATCGCCAGGGAGGCAATCTGCATCACGGCGTCGGGTCGCGCCTCAAAGATCACCCCCACCACACCCAGAGGAACCGAGACACGCTCGAGCAGGAGGCCATCGTCCAGTTCCCGATGCAGCTGGCGCTGACCGAGAGGGTCGGGCAAGCCAGCCACCTTGCGCACCCCGTCGATGGCACCGGCCAATTTCTGGGCATCCAGCTTCAGCCGCGCCATCAATGCGGGAGCCAACCCCTCGGCGGCCGATCGCTCGAGATCCTCTCGATTGGCGGCCACGATCGCTTCGGCACGTTCAGCCAGAGCATCCGCCATCGCCTGCAGCGCCTGAGCCCGCTGATGGTTATCGGTCTGGCCCAGATCCACGGCCGCCAACCGCACTGCACCGGCCCGTTGCAGCAGATCGGCGGAAGGCTCCGGAACAGAGGTCATGGACGCAGCAGTCAGCACTCAGTCGGTCATCATCCCGCCCAGCCGTTGCAAGGCGAGGCGGGCTGCTCCGAGACGACCGGCGCCATTGCCCAGTTCACAGGCTTCGATCCGCAGCCCCTCCCGAGACACCGGCTGCACCCGCTTCTCCACCTCACTGCGGGTGGATGGAAGGAAATGAGAGGCGGCACCGGCCAGACCACCACCCAGCAGAACCAATTGCGGAGTGAAGACATACACCAGCGATGCAATACCAACCCCCAACTGCGTTCCATAGCTCTCCCAGACCTTGCGCGCTTCAACATCCCCTGCCGAAGCAGCCGCGCTGAGCTCGCGGGGATCACGATCACATAGACGCCGCAAGGCAGCGATGCTGGCGAACTGCTCAAGGGAGCCGCGGTTACCGCTGTTGCAGATGGGTCCGTCTGGAACCACACCAATCAGGCCGGGCTCCGCTGCAGCGCCGTTGTGACCCGTGAACAGATGCCCACCAAGCAGAACACCGCCTCCTACGCCGGTGCCCAGGGTGAGCAACACCACATCGCTGAACCCTTGGGCCGCACCCCGCCAGGCCTCTCCCACCACCGCGCAGTTGCCGTCATTCGCCAAGGTGACACGTCGCTGCAGCCTCACTTCAAGCCATTCGGCCAGCGGAACCTCCTCCCATCCCGGCAGGTTGATGCAGACCCGGGCAACCCGCGCCGCGGCATCCATCGGTCCAGGCAGTCCCACGCCAACGCGATCGGCTGAACCACGCGGATCGAGCTGCTCGATGGCCTCACACAGTGCGATCGTCACGGCTCCCGGCACAGCGGGCTGGGGCGTCGGCACCTCCATCTCCGCCAGCAGTTCGCCAGCGGCCGTGAACCGGGCCAGCTTGATGGCAGTGCCCCCCAGATCAATTCCGATCACCTGATCGCTGGGCATGGCTTCAGAACCGGAAGAACAGCTGCAGCTGGCTCTTCCAGGTGCCCTTGGTGTCGATCGAACCCGACAGAGATGTGCTGGGGGTGACGCGGTAGGTCACCGTCGCCTGGGGGGGCACGTCCGTGGTGTTGGGGGCGGCCAGCACCGAGAAATCAAAGCGATCGGTCGCATCGATGCTGAGCTCAGTCACCAGCGTGAAGGTCGGAGAAACACGTCCGGACGTGCGCTCACGGTCGCCCTTCACCTCAGGCGTGACATAGGTGGGGAACAGCGCGATCTGCATGCGCTGGCCCATCACATCGGTCAGCGTTCCCAGCACAGGGGAGAGCAGTGACTGGCCCACGACCGTCGCCAGTGCGGTGCCGCCAGCTCCGGCAATGCCCGACAGGGAATTGCCTCCGATCAAGGACAGCAGCTCTGCCTGAGACATCGGCGGTGAACTGCGCAGCTGCAGATTCCCAGGGAGACGATCAGCAGGGCCTGAAACCAAAACAGTGACCTTCACCAGCCGAAGTCGGCCGATGCCATCTTCCATCAGGCCAAGACCGTTGGTGTCGAAGATGTTCGATGTGGTCACGTTGCCATCTCCCCCCTGTTGCACCGAATCCGACACCCGGGATTTCATCGCGATGTCAACGAAGGGAACCAGGCCGAGGGAAGGTGTGAACACCGCCACGTTCGGAGCCTGAGCATCCAGGCGGAATGTGGTGGAGAACAGGCTGACCCGGCCCCGATTGAGACGAATCAGGCCGCGCATCTGCAGCGATGGATCCAGCGGACCATTGAGCAACAGCTGGCCGCCGCCGCTGAAACTGATCAACGGCGGCATCTGCACCCGCAGGTTCGGACCCAGTCCGAGGCGGAAATTACGGAAGCGAACGGAGGGAAGGGAAGGGGCCCAGTTGCTGACTGCTGACAGGTTTGTCCGTGGAGCACCGGGGCCGAACAACACGAGCGGTTCCTGGAAATCCCACTTGTCTTCCGCCAGGCTGGACAGATCAACGGGTATGACGGCCTTCGGCGTACCAGCGGGCTGAAGCCCAGACAGCATTCCAGAGCCCATCCCCCCCCGCAGCTGGGCCAGCAGACCGGACCGGGGTTCGATCAGACCTTCGCTCAGTGAAAGCTGACCTGTGAACTCAGGCTGATTGAGAGCACCGAGAACAACCACCTCGCCATCTGCGGCGACATCAACGATCGATTGACGGATTCGGCCCTTCATCAGGCTGATCGTGAGAGGCAGAGCTTCATCACTGGGTCGGAACAGACCAATGCCTCCCTGGGCCGTGAGTTGTCCGCCGGATCCGAGCTTCGCCTCAAGACGGCTCACTTCAAGACGATTGAAATCGAAAATCAGCGATGCATTCACGGCTTGCAAGGACTGATCCCCAAGCTGGAGAGCGCCGTCGCGAACCAAGAGGAAGCCATTGGCCTCCGGCTGTTCCAGACCACCACGCAACAGGATCCGAAGATCGGTGCTGCCGCGATTGAACGCGAGTTCAGAACCTGCCAGTGGCGCCAGGAACCAGAGGGCATCACCGCGCGCTTCGACCACGAGATCGAGAGGCTCCAGCAACGACATCGGCACGGAGCCGCGGACCTGGATGGATTCGGCGGCACCAGCGGCACGAATCGCCAGGTCGAGCTGAAGCCCCGTTGGCGTCAGCGCCAGGCTCTGGCGCTCCATCGCCACTTTGGTGGAACCAAGCTGAACATCCTCCAGGACCAGTTCCGCGTTGATGAGCGGATCATCCAGGCCGAGGTCATAGCGACCGGTCAAACCGATGGCACCCCGCAAAGCAGTCGGCACCGGTGCCACCAGACCAAGCAAGCTGAACGGCAGATGCAGCAGGCTGAACGTGCCTGCACCGCCCTGGAGCGCACCCTCCACCCGAGCCACCACGGGCTCCATCTGGAGCATCCGATCGCTGTCGCCACCATCCAGCCAGAGATGAGCGCGGGCCTCACCCTTCAGCTCAAGCGCCGAAAGCCGTGGGCCACTCAGATCGATTACGGCATCGAGTCGCCCTTCAAGATCATCTGCTTCCAACACGGAACGGGGAGACATCCGCTCTTGGATTTCAAGCTCCCGGCGGGCAGCAGCCAGAGCCGTGAGGTGCCCATCA
The DNA here is from genome assembly GCA_913042965.1 of uncultured Synechococcus sp. Lineage (GTDB taxonomy): Bacteria > Cyanobacteriota > Cyanobacteriia > PCC-6307 > Cyanobiaceae > Parasynechococcus. The sequence continues at coordinate 736 of CAJWLE010000053.1, read as the reverse complement.
AGGCTGCCTCCAAAGGTGTTGATCACCAGTGTTCCCAGATCAGAAGCCTGACCGAAACCAAAGCCGCCCTCCTCCGAACCACCACGCAGCTGACGGGCAGCCCTGAGCAACCACGGCACATCGAGCCCCTTGGCTTCAACCCGAGCACGAACCGCTGAATCCAGACGACCGGAGCCGTTGAGATTCAACTCTCCCTGCTCCGGCAACACCCGTCCGGTGAGCTCAAACCGCTGGTCTTCCAGGCCTCCCTCAAGATCGACCTGACGCACGGAGAGCCCCTGAAGCGCCGGGGAATCAAGACGGATGCTTCCCTCCAGACGACGCCCTGGACCGGAAAGCTGACCCTGGCCGGAGAGCCGGCCGCGCATCGCTTGCCAATGCCCTGTGAGCGGCATCGACACCTGAACACCATTCAAGGCAAGCTGATCAGCCTGCCAATCCAGTTGGTTCGACCCACTCTGCAAGAGCTCCAGACGTCCACCGCCGCGACTGAAATCAAGGGCAAGTGGCACGCCGGCTCCCTTGAGATTCAGAGATCCGGCAGGGCTGGACATCTTGAGTTGCAGTCCGTCGCCGAGCTGGCCCGATAGCCCTCCTTGCCAAAGCTCACGGAGACGCAATGGCCCCGCACCGGGGCTCTGCAGATTGATCCCCACGTCCGGGCTCAGACCAGACAGTGGACCTGCAACGCGACCATTGGCTGAGAGCTGGCCCGTGACAGGCATCCCCAGCAGGG
>CAJWLE010000052.1:0-10432 GCA_913042965.1 uncultured Synechococcus sp. | reverse complement strand
CGCTTCCACCGGTGTCACCTTTTTATTTGCTCCGGCATGGCATCCAGCCCTGGTGAACCTGGCTCCGCTGCGGCGCAGCCTCGGCGTGCGCACCGTGTTCAACCTTCTGGGGCCACTGGTCAACCCCCTGCGTCCCCAGGCTCAGGTGCTCGGTGTGGCCAGGCCCGATCTTCTGGATCCGATGGCAGGGGCACTGCAACAACTTGGAGTTGATCGATCGATCGTGGTCCACGGTGCTGGAGGCCTGGATGAAGCGTCCTTGGCCGGTGAGAACGACCTGCGCCTGATTGAAGGCGGGCAGATCGTGGAGCGTTCTTTGAAGCCGGAGGATCTTGGACTCAGCAGTGCACCATTGGACAGTCTGCGTGGAGGGGATCTGACGGTGAATCAGTCCATCCTGGAGACGGTGCTTCGAGGCCGGGGGAGCGTGGCTCAGCGCGACGCTGTCGCCCTCAACACCGCATTGGTTCTCTGGTCCTCGGGACTTGAAACCGACCTTCGCCAAGCAGCTGGTCAGGCGGTTGCTGCGCTGGATGCCGGTCTGCCATGGCAGAGCCTTGTTGCCCTGCGTGAGGCCCTGGCCGGTGGAGATGGAGAATGAAGATCTGAACAAAGTCGGATCACTTCACTGATGCCTCCGTCCAAAGCCGATCCGGCACATCTCGTCCTCGAGGATGGAACGGTTTTGACGGGCCATTCCTTTGGCAGCAGGGGAACCGTGCTTGGTGAAGTGGTGTTCAACACCGGCATGACCGGGTATCAGGAGGTGCTGACCGATCCCTCCTACGCCGGGCAACTGGTGAGTTTCACGTATCCCGAACTGGGGAACACCGGCGCTAATCCCGATGATCAGGAAGCGGATGTTCCCCACGCCCGTGGCGTGATTGCCCGACAGTTGTCCCCTTGCCCCAGCAGTTGGCGCTGCAGTGAGCCTCTGGACGTCTGGATGCAGAGGCAAGGGATTGTGGGTATCTGTGGTGTTGATACCCGAGCTCTCGTGCGTCTCCTTCGCGAAGGAGGGGCCATGAATGGAGTGATCAGCAGCGATGGTCGCTCCCCGATGGACTTGCTCGCCGAGGTGAGAAGCGCCCCCAGCATGGAGGGCCTGAACCTCGCGGATCAAGTCACCACTTCAAAGCCTTACCGCTGGACCTCGGCCTGTTCCGTTGGTTTCGATCAGCGCATTCAATCCAGCCCCGCCAAGTCGTTCCACGTTGTGGCTGTGGACTTCGGCATCAAGCGAGCCATTCTCGATCGGCTTGTTGCCCATGGTTGCGACGTCACCGTGGTTCCCGCCCATGCCGATCTCGATCAGGTGATGTCCCATCAACCTGATGGAGTGTTTCTCTCCAATGGGCCTGGAGACCCTGCGGCGGTGAGCAGCGGCATTGCCCTGGCTCGACAACTTCTGCAGCAGGCCGAGCTTCCGCTGTTCGGGATCTGTCTGGGCCATCAGATCCTCGGTTTGGCCCTTGGGGGACGAACCTTCAAGCTTGCCTATGGCCATCGGGGCCTCAATCACCCCTGTGGAACCAGCGGCCAGGTGGAGATCACAAGCCAGAACCATGGCTTTGCGCTGGATGCTGATTCACTGGTGGCGGAATCGGTTGAAGTGACCCATCTCAACCTCAACGACCGCACTGTGGCAGCCTTCCAGCATCGCCAGCAGCCGGTTTTCGGCGTTCAATATCATCCCGAAGCCAGTCCGGGCCCCCATGATGCGGACCATCATTTCGCCCGTTTCGTTGCGTTGATGGCGGATCGTCGACGCTGAGGTGGTTGACCCTGGTCGGGATCACTACACTTCGGCGCGATGACGTCTGGGGGACTGGTCCCATCAGTGAACTGCAAAGACTGACGGTTTCTCTCCGTGGAGGCTTCAAGCAGACAAGATCTTGCCTGGTGTTTTATTTCACCGGTCAGCTCGACGCCTACTCCGAAAAGCAATTCATCGAGTACGTCGCTGACGTGTTGAAAACCAGCACATCCCCTGCGGTGCTGGATCTGAGCAAAATTGATTTTCTTGATTCATCAGGGCTTGGTGCGCTGGTGCAACTCGCCAAGCAGTGCACCGATCAAAAACGTTCCTTCAATCTCGTGGGCAATTCGCGCGTTGCGCAGACGATCAAGCTCGTTCGTCTGGAGGACTTCCTGCACCTCGTTCCTGATCTGTCGACCGCCATCGATCAGTTGGCGGCTTGAGCAACTGGATCCGGTGTCAGGCTTCGATGCCTGATGCAGAAGCTCTGGGCCCGCTGCAACTCGCCTGGATTGGCGATGCGGTGTGGGAATTGCATCAAAGACTCAGGCATGGCCTGAAACCGGGCCGATCAGACGCCCTCCACAAAGCTGTTGTTGCTGATGTGCGTGCAGATGCCCAATCCGCTGCACTGGCCTGGCTGGAAAATCAGCAGCTCCTCAACGATGACGAGCTGGACTGGGTGCGTCGAGGTCGCAACAGCGCCGGTCGTGGCCCCCGTCGTTCCGAGGCTGCGATTTATGGCAGGGCCACGGGGTTTGAGACAATGGTTGGCTGGCTGTTTCTGAACAACCCAGACCGGCTTGCAGAGCTCCTGGATCATCTGGAGCGTGCCGGAACAAATCCTGAATGACTCCCACGCCATGAGCCCTCGCTTTGAACGCCGTCCAGGCGGCCCTTACCGCGATGGCGGCAACGATGGTCGTGCGAATGGGGGTTGGAATGGCCCCGGTCGCGACAGGGATCGCGACGGTGAAAAGCGTGGTGGTGACAGGCGCGGGATTGAAAGGCGGGGGGTTGAAAGGCGCGATGGAGAGAATCGAGGCAATGATCGGCGCGACGGCGATAACCGTTATCGCGGCCGCCCTCCGGGCCGTCCTTCCGAACGTTCTTCCGCACGACCTTCGGGGCGTTTTTCGGACGGTCGCGGATCCGATGAACGCTCGCCCGGGGGGTGGGGAGCTTCCTCCCGTGGCGGTGGAAGCCGTTCAGGTGCTGAGCGTTCCGGAGCTGCTCGTTCTGGACCCGGTCGGAGCGGGGCTGGTCGCACGAATCGCAGCTGGAATGGAGAGCGACGCTCCGATGGAGGCAATCGTCGACCGGAATCAAGTCGCTTCACGGCCGGCCGTCGTGATGGAGACAGCCGCCCCAGTCAGGGTCGTTTCCGCGACCGCACGGATCGTTTCAAGGACCGAGACCGAGGGCAGGAGCGTTTTCCCGACCGGCGTCAATCCGGTGATGAGCGTTCACCGGCTCGGGCCCGTTACGGAGCTTCGTCAGCACGTCAGGGGCGCTTCGATCGTTCTGCTCCAGCGCTGCAACCCGAGGCCGCGGCTGCGACGCCGCCAGCAGATGATCTGATCTGGGGACGTCACGCCTCCCTGGCAGCACTGGAGTCGGGGCGTCCGATTCATCGGATCTGGTGCACTCCCGAGATGCGTAGTGCTGCAAAGTTCCTGCAGCTTCTGCGCGATGCCAAGGCATCGGGCGTGCTGGTGGAGGAGGTGACTTGGGCCCGGCTCGGCCAGATCACCGGTGGGTCAGTGCATCAGGGGATCGCGTTGCAGACAGCAGCTGCTGAAACTCTCGACCTCGACACCCTGATCGATGGATGTTCCGATCTCGGCGAACCCGCATTGCTTCTTGCGCTCGATGGGGTCACGGATCCCCATAACCTTGGGGCCATCGTGCGTTCCGCCGAGGCGATGGGCGCCCATGGCGTTGTGCTTCCGCAACGGCGTAGTGCAGGACTCACCGGTTCGGCCGCCAAGGTGGCTGCAGGTGCGCTGGAGCACATGCCCGTTGCCCGTGTTGTCAACCTCAACCGTTCCCTTGAGAAGTTGAAGGATTCCGGCTATCGGGTGATCGGACTCGCTGCCGAGGGGGATGTCACCCTCACCGACGTTGATCTGGACGGCCCCCTTGTTCTGGTGACCGGATCGGAGGATCAGGGTCTCTCCCTGCTCACCCGACGTCACTGCGATCAACTGGTGCGTATCCCGCTTCGCGGGATTACACCCAGCCTTAATGCGTCGGTTGCCACTGCGCTCTGCGTTTATGAAGTGGCGCGTCGCAACTGGATGAAGGACATCCACGGCCAGGCCCCCTCGCCGCCGATTGTCCGCCCTCGCACGGCTCCTAACGAGGAACCTGAATCAACACCTCTTGACTCGGCGTCTGAGGTCGAGTCGGAGACAACCCAGGAAGCCGTTGTGCAGGAGTCCGATCCGATTGAGATCAATCTCTCGGCTTCGGCATCGGCTGAGGCTGCGGAGATCCTGTTTGATGAGAGCATTCAGCTGTCCAACTAAGTTCGCCTCAGGGATCACGTTTTTTTCTCTGGATCGCAGCAAAATGAACACCATCCTGTCTTTTCAATGATGAGCCCACTGATCCGGCCGCTGCGAAGCCTGGCCAACGGTCTCGGTGTGGCCTGGTGGGCCCGCGTTGAAACCTCTGGTCCCGATGTGACCTATTGGTTTGGGCCGTTCGTGACCCGCCGTGGGCTTGAAAAGGAGCTCCCCGTTTTCCTTGAGGATGTGAGTTCAGAGGATCCGCAGTCGATGAGCCATACCGTGCTGCGCACGCGGCGCTCCGAGCCGCTGACGATTGCAGCCGAGGGCTGAGCTCTCAGCTGATAGCGTCGCTCCTGCAACAGATCGCAGGTTCATGACGATCAGCGCGTGGCGTCAGCGGCTTCAGAGCGGTGAGGTCTCTTCCCGGGAGCTGGTCGATCAGCACCTGAAAAGAATTGAGGTGTCGGAGTCGAGCCTCAATGTGTATGTGGAGGTCACTGCAGATCGAGCTCGCTCAGAAGCGAGCCGCATTGACGAGGCCCGTGCTGCAGGTGAATCGCTTGGTTCACTGGCCGGAATCCCACTAGCCATCAAGGACAACCTCTGCACCCAGGGCGTCCGCACGACTTGCGCCAGCCGCATGCTCGAACGGTTCGTCCCGCCCTATGAAGCCACCGTCACTGAACGCCTCTGGGCCTCCGGTGGCGTTCTCATGGGCAAGACCAACCTGGATGAGTTCGCAATGGGAGGTTCCACCGAAACCTCGGCGTTCGGTCCCACCCTCAACCCCTGGAACACCTCCCATGTGCCGGGTGGGAGCTCCGGTGGAAGTGCGGCGGCTGTGGCTTCCGGCAGCTGCCTGGCCTCTCTTGGTTCGGACACCGGCGGTTCCATTCGACAACCGGCGTCCTTTTGTGGAGTGGTTGGTCTCAAACCGACCTACGGCCGCGTCAGCCGTTGGGGGCTGGTGGCTTTCGCCAGTTCCCTGGATCAGGTGGGACCTTTCGCCACATGCGTTGCTGATGCCGCTGAATTGCTTCAGGTGATCGCAGGCCCGGATCCGCGGGATTCCACCTGCTTAAAAGTAGATGTTCCCGATTACACCGCTGCTCTTGATCAATCGATCAAGGGGTTGAAGGTCGGCATCATTCGCGAATGCTTTGAAGCGGACGGTCTGGACGCTGAGGTGAAGGCTTCGGTCCAGGCGTCCGCAGCCCAGCTGGAGGCACTCGGTGCGGAACTGGTGGAGGTGAGTTGTCCCCGTTTCAACGACGGAATCGCCACTTACTACGTGATTGCTCCGTCGGAAGCCTCTGCCAATCTGGCCCGCTACGACGGCGTGAAATACGGTTTTCGTGCCGACAATGCCGAGAGTCTTGCGGCGATGACGTCCTGCAGCCGCGCCGAAGGATTCGGGGCTGAGGTTCAGCGAAGGATTCTGATCGGCACCTACGCCCTATCGGCCGGCTATGTCGATGCTTATTACAAGAAAGCTCAGCAGGTGCGCACCCTGATTCGTCGCGATTTCGATGCGGCGTTTCAGCAGGTTGATCTCTTGCTGACCCCCACGGCTCCTTCCACGGCGTTCAGAACCGGCGCTCATGCGGATGATCCTCTGTCGATGTATCTGGCTGATCTGCTCACAATTCCTGTGAACCTTGCCGGTCTGCCAGCGATCAGTGTTCCCTGCGGCTTCAGTCAGTCGGGTCTGCCCATTGGCGTTCAGTTGATTGGCAATGTGCTGGAGGAAGCAAGATTGCTGCAGGTGGCCCACCAGTACGAACAGGCAGCCGATGTGTTTGCGGCGCGTCCCGAGGCTGCATTGGTGCCCTGAGCACCACATCTGGTGTTGATTGCTCGCAGTGAACGCTTGATCTTGCGTTGGGACCTAGGCTGGGGGTATGGCATTCGTCCCGCTCCACAACCACAGTGACTACAGCCTCCTGGATGGGGCGTCGCAGTTGCCGGCGATGGTTGAGCGAGCACAGGAGCTTGGTATGCCTGCCATCGCTCTCACCGATCACGGGGTCATGTATGGCGCCGTTGAGCTTCTCAAGTTGTGCAAAGGAACTGATCTCAAGCCGATTATCGGCAATGAGATGTATGTGATCAACGGTTCGATTGACGATCCCCAACCGAAGAAAGAGAAGCGATATCACCTCGTCGTTCTGGCGAAAAATGAGATCGGTTATCGAAATCTGGTCAAGCTCACCAGCATCAGTCACCTGCGTGGGATGCGTGGACGTGGCATCTTTTCCCGGGCCTGCATCGACAAGCATCTTCTGAAGCAATACAGCGAGGGATTGATCGTCGCCACAGCCTGTTTGGGTGGAGAGATCCCTCAGGCCATTCTGCGTGGACGTCCCGAGATCGCACGTGACGTGGCCTCCTGGTACCAGGACGTTTTCGGTGATGATTTCTATCTGGAGATTCAGGACCACGGTTCGCCCGAGGATCGGATCGTCAACGTGGAGATCGTCAAGATCGCCGCAGAGCTCGGCATCGAGCTAGTCGCGACCAATGACGCGCATTATCTGAGCAAACAGGATGTTGAAGCTCATGATGCTCTCCTTTGTGTTCTGACCGGCAAGCTGATCTCTGACGAGAAGAGGCTGAGATACACGGGCACGGAATACATCAAGACGGAAGAGGAGATGGGCCGTCTCTTCGCCGATCACCTTGAACCGGATGTCGTTCAGAAGGCAATCACCAACACGGTGAAAGTGGCCGAAAAAGTTGAGCCCTACGACATCCTGGGCCGCTATCAGATGCCACGGTTCCCGATTCCAGATGGCCACACGCCGGTCACCTATCTTCGCGAGGTCACCGAGAGCGGACTGCGTGACCGGCTTGAGCTTCAGCCTGATGACGCTCTCCCTGTTGATTACTCCGAGCGCATGGCCCATGAGCTCAAGGTTATGGAGCAGATGGGTTTTCCCACTTACTTCCTCGTGGTTTGGGATTACATCCGCTTTGCTCGCGAAAAGAATATCCCCGTCGGTCCTGGGCGTGGTTCTGCCGCTGGCTCACTCGTGGCCTATTGCCTTGGAATTACAAATATCGACCCTGTCAGCAATGGCCTGTTATTCGAACGCTTTCTCAATCCGGAACGCAAATCGATGCCAGATATCGATACCGACTTCTGCATCGAACGTCGCGGTGAGGTGATCGACTACGTCACCCAGCGTTATGGCGAGGACAAGGTGGCGCAGATCATCACCTTCAACCGCATGACCTCCAAGGCTGTATTGAAGGATGTCGCCCGTGTTCTTGATATTCCCTACGGCGATGCCGACCGGCTCGCCAAGTTGATTCCTGTTGTTCGGGGGAAGCCGGCCAAGCTCAAGGCGATGATCGGCGATGAGTCTCCGAATCCCGAATTCCGCGAGAAGTACAAGGCTGATCCGGATGTGAAACGTTGGGTGGATATGGCGATGCGGATCGAAGGAACCAACAAGACCTTCGGTGTGCACGCAGCAGGGGTTGTGATTGCAGCTGACCCTCTCGATGAACTTGTGCCGTTGCAGCGCAACAACGATGGCCAGGTCATCACGCAGTACTTCATGGAAGATGTGGAATCCATGGGATTGCTGAAGATGGATTTCCTGGGGTTGAAGAACCTCACGATGATTGAGAAAACTCTTGAATTGGTTGAAGTCAGCAGTGGAACCCGTGTCAATCCCGACAGGCTTCCACCGGAAGATGAAGAGACCTTTGCCCTTTTGGCCCGTGGTGATCTGGAGGGAATCTTCCAGCTGGAGTCCAGCGGAATGCGTCAGATCGTGCGTGATCTGAAGCCATCATCTCTGGAAGATATTTCCTCCATCCTTGCCCTCTATCGGCCTGGCCCACTCGATGCCGGACTGATCCCGAAATTCATCAACCGCAAGCATGGTCGTGAAGCGATTGATTTCGCTCACGCAATCCTTGAACCGATCCTGAGTGAGACCTACGGGATCATGGTTTATCAGGAACAGATCATGAGGATCGCTCAGGATTTAGCGGGCTATTCGCTGGGTCAAGCCGATCTTCTCCGTCGTGCGATGGGTAAAAAGAAGGTGTCGGAGATGCAGAAACACCGAGGCATTTTTGTGAAAGGCGCTGCTGAGCGGGGTGTGGATGACAAGGTCGCCGACGAATTGTTTGATCAGATGGTTCTTTTCGCCGAGTACTGCTTCAACAAGAGCCATTCAACGGCCTATGGCGCGGTCACGTATCAAACCGCCTATCTCAAGGCTCACTATCCAGTGGCCTACATGGCTGCTCTGCTCACGGTGAATGCAGGTGCTGCCGACAAGGTGCAGCGCTACATCTCCAACTGCAATGCGATGGGTATCGAGGTGATGCCGCCGGATGTCAATGCCTCTCTCACGGATTTCACCCCAAATGGCGATCGCATTCTTTTTGGTCTCTCGGCTGTTCGCAATCTCGGCGATGGTGCGATCCGTCAGTTGATTGCTGAGCGTCAGTCGGATGGTGCGTTCCGTTCCCTGGCTGATATCTGTGATCGGATTCCTTCGTCAGTCTTGAATCGGCGAGGCCTTGAGTCGTTGATTCACTCCGGTGCTCTCGATGCTCTCGATCCTGAGGCCAATCGCGCCCAACTGATGGCAGATCTTGAGCTTCTGCTCGACTGGGCTTCGTCTCGAGCTAAAGACAGAGACAGTGGTCAGGGCAACCTGTTTGATCTGATGGCGGCCCCAGCTGAAGATGATGGTCCTGCCGATCTGAGTTTGGCCCCCAAAGCGGCACCCGTCACGGACTATCCACCGACCGAAAAGCTTCGCCTCGAAAAAGAACTGGTTGGTTTCTATCTCTCCGATCATCCGTTGAAACAGTTGACGCCATCGTCGCGGCTCCTGGCTCCCATCGGTCTCGGATCCCTGGAAGAACAGCCTGATAAAACCAAAGTCAGCGCGATCACGATGATCACGGAACTGCGTCAGGTGACAACCAGAAAGGGCGATCGTATGGCGATTCTCCAGTTGGAGGATCTAACAGGAAGCTGTGAAGCGGTGGTGTTTCCCAAGAGCTACGCGCGCCTTGCGGATCACCTCATGGCCGAAGCTCGTTTGTTGGTCTGGGCCGGGGTGGATCGCCGAGATGAGCGCGTTCAATTGATCATCGATGATTGTCGCGCGATCGATGAGCTCAACCTGTTGTTGGTGGAACTTCCTTCGGTACAGGCCAGTGACATCGCCGTTCAGCACAAGCTTCGCGAATGCCTCAATCTGCATCGCCCAGAAAGAGACGAGCTCGGTGTGAAGGTTCCGGTGATCGCTGAAGTGAGCGATGGCGCTTCGATTCGATACGTGCGTCTGGGGCCTCAGTTCTGTGTTCGCAATGCGGAAGCTGCTGTTGATTCCCTTCTGAAGCAGGATTTCAAAGCACGCCGAAGCGAAAACATGGTGTTGAGCTGATCAGCAGTGTCCAGTTAATCGGTTCACCACTGATTAATCCGATGGGTTCTTTGTTTTGGCGGCACGGATCGTCTCTTTCATTCTCTGAAGATTTGGTCTGAGATTCTCAAATCCCAGAACACTGCCAGGATCAGGATCCCAGCTGGAACTGAGCACACCAAAACTCAGGCCCACCAGCCCTAAGAGGAAGAACCCTCCTGAGGTTGCCAGGGTTAATCCAGGTGCAATGTCGGCAATACCTCGGGTGATCAGCAGATAACTGCCAACAAAGACCCCCATCCCTGCAATGGTGGGCAAACCAGTGAAAACGGCGACTCTGCGGGCCATTCGGTCGGCCACGTATCGAGGAATTGCCTCCTGTTTGACCGCGGTGGAGGCTGTCTTGGCGTCTTTGTTGCCCGATCCCTGCTTCGACCCTTTGGGCTCAAAGGGGAGGGAACTGCGTTTGTCGGGCATGGTTTGTTGCTGATATCAGCCGCGGATGCCCAGTTTGGCGATCGTATCCACGTAGCGCTGCTCGCTTTTGCTGCGCATATAGCCCAGCAGACGCTTGCGACGGCCAATCATCTTCAACAATCCTTGACGGGAAGAGAAGTCGTGAATGTTGTTCTGGAGGTGGCTGCTGAGACGGTTGATCCGCTCACTCAGCATGGCGACCTGAACCTCTGCGGACCCGGTGTCGGTGCCGTGGGTCTGATGGGTGTTGATCAGCTGTTGCTTTTCGGTGGTATCTAACG
>CAJWLE010000051.1:0-10479 GCA_913042965.1 uncultured Synechococcus sp. | reverse complement strand
TATGCCTTCACATCTGGTGTGACGGGATGGTCTCTGGGTCGGGTGGAGCCTCGGGTGGTCCAGTTGGAAGGCCAGGCCGAAACCACACTCAAAGGCCTTGCCATGACCAGTGCCGAACAGCAATTAGCCACCCACACCGCTGTGCGCTTCGACGGGCCGGAGGGTGAGTTGGATCAGCTGCAGAAATGTTTGGCCTCCGGTCAATCTCACACGATCTTCAACGGTGCGATCGATGTTCCTCGCGTCGCCCAGCGCACCAATGCAGCGCAGCTCAGTCGCAACCTGTTGTTGTCTGGCCAGGCCCGTGTCGATACCAAGCCGGAGCTTGAAATCGTTGCGGACGATGTGCGCTGCGCCCATGGCGCCACCGTGTCCCAGTTGCAGGAGGACGAGTTGTTTTATTTGCAGAGCCGTGGCATCGGCGCCTCTGACGCCGCAGCTTTGCTGCTGCGCGGCGCCTGTCAGGAGGTGATTGAGCAACTTCCTTCCTTAGCGCAGGCCTGGCAGCCGCTGAACCGTGTGATGGAGAGCCTCGACCGATGACGATCGCCCCAAAAGCACGCGCTGGTGCAGATATCGTGAACTTGGCGTCTCAATATCGTGCTGATTTCCCGATTCTTGAGCAAAAAGCTCCGGATGGTCGCCCGCTGGTCTATCTGGATCACGCGGCCACCAGTCAGAAACCGCGTCAGGTTCTGGCCGCGCTTCAGCAGTACTACAACTGCGATAACGCCAACGTGCATCGTGGCGCCCACCAGCTGAGTGCTCGGGCCACGGAATCGTTCGAGGGGGCGCGATCGATCACGGCCGAGTTCATCGGCGCCAGCAGTTCCCGTGAAATTGTGTTCACGCGGAATGCCAGCGAAGCCATCAATCTGGTGGCTCGCACCTGGGGGGACGCCAATCTCCGCAAAGGTGATGAAGTGCTGCTCACCGTCATGGAGCACCACAGCAATCTGGTGCCATGGCAATTGCTAGCTCAGCGCACTGGTTGTGTGTTGCGTCATGTGGGCATCACCGAATCCGGCGAATTGGACCTGGCTGATTTCAGGGCCAAGCTCAGCGAGCGCACCCGGCTTGTGAGCCTGGTTCACATCAGCAATGCCCTGGGTTGCTGCAACCCACTGGGAGAGGTGATCCCCCTCGCCCATAAGGTGGGCGCTCTGGTACTGGTCGATGCTTGCCAGAGCCTGGCGCATCAGCCCATCGAGATCGTCGCGCTGGATGCTGATTTTCTGGTGGGCTCATCCCACAAGCTCTGTGGTCCCACGGGGATGGGATTTCTCTGGGGGCGTGAAGCGCTGCTGGAGGCCATGCCGCCTTTCCTTGGTGGGGGGGAAATGATCCAGGACGTGTTCCTCGACAGCAGCAGCTGGGCCGTGCTGCCCCACAAGTTCGAAGCTGGAACCCCGGCCATCGGTGAAGCCGTTGGCATGGGGGCTGCGATCCGCTACCTCCAGGCCATCGGGCTCGATGCGATCCAGGCTTGGGAAGCCCAGCTCACCCGCTATCTGTTCGAGCGGCTCCAGGCCATTGATGGGGTCAAGATCCTCGGTCCAACTCCGGAACAGCAACCGGAGCGTGGAGCCCTGGCCACGTTCCTGGTTGACGGTGTTCACGCCAATGACATCGCAGAGCTGATCGATGCTTCAGGAATCTGCATCCGCAGTGGTCACCACTGCTGCCAGCCTCTGCATCGCCATTACGGCGTCACGGCTTCGGCTCGGGCCAGTCTCAGTTTCACCAGCACCTTTGAAGAGATCGACCGCTTCAGCGATGAGCTCGCGTCCACGGTCTCGTTTTTGCGGGAGCACAGCTAACCGACTTGGCTCAGCTGTCAGTCGGCTGATGTGTTCTCATGATGCCCGATTCGCTCGATCCGTTTCATGGCCTGAATGATCATGAACAGAGCCCAGGCCACCAGCAGAGCAGATAAAAAGGTGTCGAGCAATTTGCCAATGGCGATCGGCCCCCCGAAGTAGGGGATGGCCAGGTCCTTGAAGCTCCCAGAGGGGATAAAGGGATTGATCAGCGGCATCAACAGATCCGATGAAAGGCTCTTGGTAATCGCTGAAACTTGATCACCGACGACAACGGCGATTGCAAGCGCCAGCACATTTCCTTTGACAAAGAAAAAATCGCTGAATTCTTTTAGCCACCGTTTCATGCTGCTTGGGTGCCAAGGTCGCATCCACGATTACAACTGAGCCCTGGTCCGGCAATACCAGGGCTTCAAGTCTTATCTGCTGTTGTTCAGTCGAAGATCGGTGAGCCAGTGCGTTCGCCGTAGGCCTCTTCCCCGTGTTCCTCGATGTCGACGCCGAGCCTTTCGGCGTCATCGTTCACACGGAAGGGGACCCCGCATTGGCGCAGGGCCATCGCGATCACAAGTGTGCCGCCGGCTGCGAGGCCATAGGCCACCAGAACGGCCTGCAGCTGACCAAGGATCAGGGAAAAACGGCCGTTCTCAGCTAGGACAGCTCCGGCTGGATGAGAGGCAATCAGCGGAGCGCTTGCGAAGACGCCGGTCAGAAGGGCCCCCACGGTGCCGCCGACGCCATGGACGGCGAAGGTGTCGAGGGAGTCGTCAAAACGCAGTCGCATCTTGAGCTGGATCGAGGCGTAGCAGAGCACCGCAGTGATCGCCCCAATGGCCATGGAAGCCCCCGGGGTGATGAAACCGGCCCCGGGGGTGACGCCCACCAGGCCGGCGACGGCACCCGTGGCCATACCCACAGCGGTGGGTTTGGCGTCACGCCAGGTTTCCACAAGGGCCCAGGTCACCAAGCCGGCCGCGGCGGAGATGTGGGTTGTGGTGAAGGGCAGTTCCGCGCCGCCGATGGCCAGCTGGCTGCCGCCGTTGAAGCCGAACCAGCCAAACCAGAGCAGCCCGGTCCCCAGGATGATTTGGGTCACGTCATGGGGCGGCTTCCCGGACTGGGGCCACTCTTTGCGAGAGCCCACCAGGCCGGCCAGCACCAGAGCTGAGACGCCCGAGCTGATGTGCACCACGGTGCCTCCAGCGAAGTCGAGATCCTTTCCAAGGAACCCGCCGCCCCAGACCATGTGGGCCAGCGGTGCGTAAACCAGCAGCAGCCAGATCGGGCAGAACAGGCACCAAAAGCGAAAGCTCAAGCGCTCCACCAGGGCCCCGGAGATCAAGGCGGGGGTGATGATCGCGAACATGCCTTGGAACAAGGCAAATGACAGCCCGGGAATGGAGAGTCCGGCCCAGGTGTCAGGAAGGTTGTTCAGCAACGCGTATTGGAAGGGATGGCCGATCACCGCGATTGCATGGCCCGTCATCGCGGCTTTTGAGGCTTCTCGCCAGGTTTTGGGCGATGATCGCACCACCAATGGAGCTTCTCAGCGTGAGGACGATTGGCTTGGCCTGCGGAGGTGAGGCAGGCGATCAGTGCAGCATTATTTGGTTCGAAATCGAATACATAAACCAGTTGTTTTGATGATAGAAAGACCAGTGCCTTAAAAAGATCAGAATGTTAAATCTAGGATTTAAAAAATTTAAGTATTGACTAAGTTGCTTTGGCGCTTGCGATACTTTGAATCCCCTCAGGTGTAGGGTAATCTGCCTAGAATAAATATCTTGGCTCAGTCTGGAATGCATTTCATTCTTAAGTCGTACCAAAGATTGTGGTTGGTCGTTCTCTGCTAAATGCTGCACAGAAAAGTTGTTGAATTTGTGTCGACATGAGCTGACGCCATGGCCTGAGTTGAGATGCGCCGTCTTTAGTGTGCGTGGCTAAAGGCTTTAATTAGCTGATGAAAAGAGATCATTTCTGCGAAGATAAAATTGCCTGGTTGATGCATCGTTATTGTTGCGATGCAGCGTATTGATTTTGAATTAGTGCATAATTTGTGCCGACGTTGCGCTTTAATCTGATAGTATTTGTTGATGTGCAAAGTTCTGGTTCGTGGCTTCAAGTTATTTGCCTGAAATTCTTGTTGGCGCTGATGTTTTTTCTGAGCCTGGCCGTTCACGATACGAGTGGAGGAATCAGCGATCGTTTGCTGCAATTAAATCCGATGGATCTGTTGTGAGTTGGGGAAGTGTCTCTAATGATGGCGGGGAGGAGGTGATTCGTTATGTCAAAGAGGGTCCTTTTAAGCAGATTTTTAGCAATAGACATTCTTTTGCTGCCATCAGAGCAGATGGAAAGCTGATCACGTGGGGGAATGGAGGCCGCGGTGGTGAGAAGGGTAAAGCGAAGGATGATCTTCAGGAAGGAGTGGAGCAAGTTTTTTCCACGCGGCGGTCATTCTCGGCTCTGAAATCCGATGGATCGGTTATTAGTTGGGGGAAAGATGATGAAGGTGGGGATAACAGTCTTGTAGCGGATCAGCTTTCCTCCGATGTCGTGAAATTATTCTCGACAGGAACCTCAATGGCTGCTCTTAAATCAGATGGTTCTGTTGTTACCTGGGGGCTTTCCACGAAAGATCCTAGGTCAAAATCCCTGGGGGGTGACATTGATACAGGGTCACCTCGTGGAGGTGACAGTTCTGCCGTTTCTGATCAAATAGACAAAAATGTAGTCGACATATTTTCTTCTCGATATGCATTCGCCGCTTTAAAAAATAATGGTCGCGTAGTGGCATGGGGAGATCCTCTGCGTGGAGGTGATACAGGAGACTCCCAAAGGCTTCTCAATAAAGGTGTTCAAAAAATAGCTTCTAATGGAACATCATTTGCTGCTCTGAAGAGCAACGGTCGAGTCGTCACCTGGGGAGATCCATGGCGTGGTGGAAGCAAAGATCTTGTCGACTTTCATACCTATCATTGGACGTTAGGGGAAGACGAAAGCGAGCCTGAAATTCTTAAGAGTGTGAAAAAAGATTTGCGGTCAGGGGTGGAGGAAATTTTTTCAACACGTTATGCCTATGCGGCTCTCAAGAGTGATGGCAAGTTAATTACTTGGGGGCTGAAGAAAGCAGGTGGTGACTCGTCGAGTGTCCAGAATCGACTCGAGGTGGGTGTTCGTTCGGTTGCGTCAACTCGTTATGCATTTGCGGCTCTGCTGCAGGATGGATCGATTGCTGATTGGGGTGATAAAGATGCTCTTGTGAAAGATCAGCAGACCAAGAAGGCATTAGAAAAAGGTAATTTTGTTTCCATTGCTTCCAGTCGTTATGGATTTGCTGCCCTGGATCGTCATGGTTCGGTTGTGAGCTGGGGTTCAACTGGCTCCGCTGCAAATAATAAATATCCGATCGATATTTCTGGTCTTGAAGAGCAGTTGTCCGGAGGTGTTGTTGAGATTTTTTCAACAGGTTATGCCTTTGCCGCACTTAAGGACGATGGATCTGTCGTGGCCTGGGGTGATGCAGCCAAGGGCGGTGATCTCTCGGCAGTTCGCAAAGAGACATCGTCTGGTGTTGTTGCTATTGCTAGTCCATATACGGATGTTTCAACGTTTGATATTACGGGTAAAAATGTTGTGAGTATTATTGACTTTGACCTTTCAAAAGATGCGGACAATGTCGACAATCTTGAGCTCGGAGGTTTTGCGATGTTGTCGGGTAAAGGAAATGATCGTTCGAACAATATTTTTGCCAATCAATTTGGTAATCAACTTTATGGTCGAGGTGGAGATGACGTGTTGATAGGTGGTGCTGGAGCTGACACTCTTCGTGGGGGGGCGGGCGACGATGTGTTGTCCGGCGGTCTAGGCGCTGATCAATTTAAGATGTCAAAGGGGAATGATTCGATTGAGGATTTCAATCAATCGGAAGGGGATTTGATTGATGTGGATGATCCTGAACAGGTTTCTTTGTCTGCGACAGATGGTGGCGTTTTGCTGATGGCTGAAAATGCTGACAATTCAATTTTTCTGAAGAATGTGGCTTTGGGTGATGTCACCATTGGCGATATTGTGATTTAGTTTTATTTCTTGAGGATATTAAGTTGTTGTCTGAAAAAGTGTTCTGTTGTAGTTAGTACTTTGATTTGAGTTGAGTGATCACGGAACCCATGCCCTTCCTCGGCGAACAACACTACTTTTACAGAAATTTCATTGTCTCTTAGGGCTGCGGCCATTCGTTCGGTCTGCTCCGGTGGAACGACCTTGTCCTGCTGGCCCTGAAAGAAAAGAACTGGGCAGCGGATTTGGCCGGCGTGGAGCAAAGGTGAGCGCCGCTCGTAAATCGCACGTTGCTGAGGCCAGTCGCCGATCAGTGAGTCCAAGTAGCGGGCTTCAAAGCGGTGGGTTTCTTCGGCCATCGCAGTGAGATCACAGACGGCGTAGCGGCAGGCGCCGACACGAAAGACATCGGTGAAGCAGAGAGCTGCCAGGGTGGTGAACCCTCCGGCGCTGCCGCCTTCGATGGCGATCTGATCGGGATTGGCGCGGCCCGCGTGGATCAGTGCCTGAGCCGCTGCTGCGCAGTCGGCCACATCCACCACTCCCCAGCCACCG
Organism: uncultured Synechococcus sp.; assembly: GCA_913042965.1. Classification (GTDB taxonomy): domain Bacteria; phylum Cyanobacteriota; class Cyanobacteriia; order PCC-6307; family Cyanobiaceae; genus Parasynechococcus. Next base: position 4,045 of record CAJWLE010000051.1, on the reverse strand, counting down.
TTGAGTCGCTCGCGGTAATCGCGCCCGAAGCCTGTGGATCCGCCGTAGTTCACGTCCACCACCCCCCAGCCGCGGGACGTCCAGTACTGGATCCCCAGCTGGAGGCCGCGCCGGGCCATGGCGGTGGGACCGCTGTGACTTTTCACCAGCAGAGGTGCAGCTCCGGTGCTGCCATCCATGGGTGGGTAATACCAGGCGTGGGTGCGCTCGCCGCCATGGCCGTCGAACCACATCGGTTCGGCCACGCTGATGGCTTCCGCAGGCAGGGGTGAGATCACAGCAGGTGTGTGCTCCCAGAGCGGTGACGCGGGCCGCAGATCCATCTCCAGCAGCCCTGCAACACAGGTGCTGTGGCTTGCCACAGCAACGGCCCTCCCATTGCAGGCTTGGAGATAGGCCAGGTCGTCAAACGGCTGATCAATGGTCACCACTTCTCCATCGGCCTGCAATCGCTTGAGCGTCCAGCTGCCCCGGCTGCAGACGGCCGCCAGCAGGCCGGTGCCATCCCAGGCCGTGGTGCTCATGCCGTAGATCCATTGCGGCATGGCTGTTTCAGCCGCCATCGGCCAGGGCCGCTGCCAGCTTGTCTCGTCCGGGTGCTTGACCATCAGGTTCCACCAGCCGCTGCTGTCTTCCGCCACCAGCAACCGACCATCCGGTAACCACTGGGGCTGGAACACAGAAATCCCCTCCTCTCCCGCCAGCTGCCGGGGGTTGAACAGCGCGCCGTCTGAACCGACCTCGGCGCACCAGAGGCTGCTGCTGTCCCAAGGCATAGACGGTTGCTGCCATTCCACCCAGGCCAGGTGCTGGCCATCGGGGCTCAGGCAGGCGTAACCAGCGAAGTCCGCGGGCTGATGCAGCAGTTGGGGACTCTGGTCCCTGGCGTCCAATGGCAGCCACACCAGTTGGTCCAGCCCATCGACTTCGCGAATGCCGATCCAGCGGTGATGGATCTGATCCAGTTGGCCATCGGCCAACTCTCCCCCCCCCGGCAGGGAAAGTCGTACCGGCGTTGTCAGCGGCTGCGGTTGCAGCGCGGCATTGTCAGGTAACTGCCAGTCCTGACGCCACAGGCAACCAGCCTCGATCCACACCAGAAGCAGCTGATCGTTGTTCACGGCGGCGGTCAGCACGCCACCGCCGTAGTCGTGCACGCGGCTGCGCAGGCTGCTTGGCGCAGGCGTCAGCTCCATCGGCGTTTGATGCGAGGCGCCGAAGGGTCGAATCAGGGTCGTTGTGCGCCCCTTCTCCTGGGGGCGCTGCTCCAGCCAGAGCAGCCAAACCACTCCGCCTGGTCCCGCCAACAACTGCGGCTCTTTCAAGCCAGGCAGTGTCCCAACGGCATGCGATGCAGGTAGAGGTGTTGCGGTCATGGCGGCTGAATCAGGCCGCTTAGCATGCTGATGCAACGCAACGTTGGTCTTGGCGGGAAGCTTCGCTCAGCTGGCACGGGCGGCCGACAAGTCGAGGCCCACGATGTTGGTGCCCAAAACCGCACTGGAGACTCCTCCTCTGGAGATCCACAAGCTGGGTGCCGATGTTCTGCGGCAACCGGCCCGCCGGATTGGCAAGGTCACTGAGCAGACCCGGGACTTGGCCCGCGACATGCTTCGCAGCATGTACACGGCCAAGGGCATTGGTCTGGCGGCTCCCCAGGTTGGTATCCACCAGCAGCTGCTGGTGATCGATCTGGATCTGGAGAACCCCACATCGCCTCCGTTGGTGTTCATCAACCCTGAGATCACCGCCACCGGCGCTGGTATCGATACCTACGAAGAGGGCTGCCTGAGCATTCCCGGTGTTTATCTCGATGTGGTGCGCCCAACCGCCATCGAGGTGACCTTCCGCGATGAAATGGGTCGCCCCCGCAAAATGAAGGCGGATGGGCTGTTGTCACGCTGCATCCAGCACGAGATGGATCACCTCAACGGGGTGCTTTTTGTTGATCGGGTGACGGACGAAGCCGGACTGCGGAAGGAACTAAAGGAGAATGGCTTCCAGCGCCAGCACGTCCAGAGCGTGTCCTGAAGTCATGCCGATGAAACCCCTGGCCGGGTTGTTCCTGGCCATCGCCTGTGTCCTTGGCATCGCCACGACCGGCTGTGTTTTTGAGCTGGCCTATGGCGACCCCGATTTGGGGGTGACCACCACCAGCTGGATCCTTGGGCTCGCTGCTCCAGGAACCGTCGGCACCCTGCTTGTGGCGATTCGCCTGAACAAACCGGCCTGATGGCCCATGACGGGTTTGACCGTCACTTTTACGATTCACACATCTCAGCGATCGGCCGTGATCTCTCGCTTTCTGCCAGCAGCTGCAGGACTGGCCCTGTCCATGGTCTTCCTCCCCTCCGCCCGGGCCGAAGGATCACTGTTCAATGCTGTTTCTGTTGACCTCTCCAAGTTTGTTCTTGTCTCCGCTCCGATTGGAACGGGTGAACGCTCTCAGCTGAACATCTACGAACAGCGCTCTGACAAGCGGCCTTGTTTTTCAGTCAGTGGCAGCACCCCTGCGGTGGTGGATCCGTTGCTGTCCGGTTTCGATTTCAGTGGGATCTGCAACCGCTACATCGATGGCAACGGTTATTCCCTGCGAATAGGGGGAAATGACCTTGGCACCCGCTACCGACTCACCGTTGTGAACACCGGCAGAGATATGGAATTGCGTGCTTCGCCCAGTCGTGATCGGTCTCAGCCATCGTTTGTGATCGCCACCACAGGCGGAGCCGGACGAGGCTTTCTGCAACTCAAGTTTCAGCCTGGCTGGACCTTGAAACGCCGTGCGTACGGCACAAAGAATCTCGGGCATATGTACATCTATCGGGATGCCGCCACCGCTGCGCAGTAAGTCCCTGAAAGGAGCCTTCGTTTCTGGAGACGTAGCCCACAACGGGTCAGCCCTGACTGATCACGTCGTGCTTTCAAGCTGCAGCAAGTCGGCACAGCGAAAGCCGCTGGCTTCCGCGACAGCGTCGACACTCACATGATCTGTGTCGTTGAGATCCGCCACGGTGCGCGCCACCCGTAACAGTCGAATCCCGCTGCGGGTGGACAGTCTTCGCCGAGCAACCAGCCGCTCCCAGAGTTGAAGGGCAGACGCTTCAAACCGTCCGTGGCTGCCCAAGTTGTGGGCGGTGAGATCCCTGTTACAGACCCCCTCGGGATTGCGTTCAGTCATCCGTTGTCGCGCTGCGGTGATGTTGCGCGGCTCAAGCCAGGCGTCCTGCGTTGCTGTTGTCTTTCGGTTCAGGCAACCCCGGATTGCGGTTGCCGAGCGTCGCTCCAGGCGCAGCTGTAGATCCAGCCGGTCCAGCAGCGGTCCGGACAACTTCTGCCAGTAGCGCTGGCGTTGACTGCGGCTGCAGCGACAACCATGGTCGCGATCTCCATGCCAGCCACAGGGGCAGGGGTTGGTGGCTGCCACCAGGGTGATCTCAGCAGGGAAGCTGGTTTTCAGTCGTGCCCGGCTAAGGCGGTACACCCCCTCCTCCAGGGGTTGCCGCAGCTGGTTCAGCACGGCTCGCTGGAATTCAGCCAGCTCATCGAGAAAAAGCACACCCCCGTGGGCCAGGCTGAGTTCACCCGGTCGAGGGTTGTGTCCGCCACCGAGCAGAGCGGCAGCCGAGCAGCTGTGGTGTGGGGCCCTGAAGGGACGTTTTTTGAGAGGTTCCAACGGGTCCTGCTGTTCACCGGCCACAGAACGGATGCGGGCGATGGTCAAGGCTTCCTCCGGTTCCAGGGGTGGGAGCAACTGCGGGAGTTGATGGGCCAGTCGGCTCTTGCCGCAGCCCGGTGGCCCGACCAGCAGGAGGTGATGCCCTCCTGCAGCCGCAAGGGCAAGGGCTCGACCGGCCTGGCCCGAGGCGTCGATTGGCTCGGTTGGCAGGGGGACTGAACTCGGCCTGCTTCGGCAGATCCTGAGACACGGGCGGGTGCCGTTGAGCTGCTCGACCAGTTGCTTCAGGTTGGGTGCGGTGCGCACCGTCAGGCCATCAATCAGAGCGGCCTCATCGGCGTTGCTCGGCGGCACCACCAAGGCTTCAGC
>CAJWLE010000050.1:0-10671 GCA_913042965.1 uncultured Synechococcus sp. | reverse complement strand
GCTTGAAGGGGGTGATCGCCTAGGTGTTCAGCCGAGGCCCACTGATGTGTTGATTCAGGCCCGGAAGAGCAGCCGATACGTGAAAGATCAGCTGGTACCTGCTCTCCAGAACGCTGGGCTCACGGTGGCGGTGCAGAACGGCTGGGTGGAGGACCTCGTGGGTTTGTTCAACCAATCCACGGTTTATCTCTACGACTCTGCTGAGTACTGGAGTGGTCGCGGTGTGAGCGAAGGCTTTGGCTTGCCTCCTCTGGAGGCCATGGCCTGTGGATGCGTGGTGTTCAGCAGCCTGAACCATGCCCTGTCTGACCATGGAGCCACCGGACAGACCCTGCACCAGATCGGTTGTGGTCGCCTCTCGTTCGATGTTCATCGCATTCAGAAAGCCTTGGCGGATCCTGTGTCCTGGCGTCTGCCACCACGGGAATTGAATGCCCTGCTGGAGGGGTGTTCCGAGGCTTCCCTGCGGTTGAGGTGGTCAGCAGCACTCGAGCAGATGGATGAGCTGCACGCCAGCAAGGGCCCCCTGCTGAAAACTCCTCCAGGGTGGCGATTGCGACTGGATCCATGGCTGCATCGGTTGCAGCGAGTGGTCAATCGGTTCCCCGGCTGGCATTCCGCAGGCTGAGCGCAGCCCTGTAGACGCCTTAACGTCCCTCCAAAACAGGCTGGCGTTGTGTCGGCATTTCTGTCGTCATGCCTGTGAGGAGTAAGACCTGGAGAGATCTAAGACGCCTGCTGAATGAGTTGCCCCCCAGCAGGGTTCGCTTCCTGGTCCTCGTTCTGGCGGCGTCATTCCTCCAGGGATTAATGGACATCCTGCTGGTGGGGTTGCTGGCGCGTCTGGTTGGTTTGATGGCGGGCGTGAAGCTGGCTGATCAGCTGCCCGGAATCAGGGTTTTCGGTGGCGACATGCTGGATCAGGCCGGCTGGTTGCTGGGTTTGCTGATTGCTGCCTTTTGGTTGACTTCAGGACTGCGCTTCGGGGTGGCCTTGCTGCAGAGCATGCTCAGCGCCGAGATCTGGAATGACCTGGTTAACAAGGTGTATCGGAACCTGATGCTGCAGAACTACGAGTTCTTCACGCATCAGCGCACAGCGAATCTCTCTGAGAGCTTCAACCGCATTCTCAACAAGGTGTCCACCACCGTGGTCAGCCCCATGATCACGATCGCCGGCAATGCCCTGTCGGTTCTGGTGTTGTTGTTCGGTGTCGTGCTGGTGTTGGGGACGCCGGCGCTGGTGATGTTCGGCTTGATGCTCGCGGCCTATGCCCTGGCGTCGAAGCTGATCATTCCCTATCTGCGCTTTGCGACCAAGCAGAGGGTTCGTTATTCCCGGCGAATTCATTTGCTGCTGATGGAATCGTTGCGCTCGATGCGGGACGTGCAGCTGTATTCGGCCGATGGTTTCTTCATCAATCGCTTCGCCAATGACGGTGTCATCGCCAAGCGTTACGACCGTCTCACGAAGCTCCTGCCGGATGTTCCCCGTTACGTGATCGAGCCTGCCGGCATCACAATTCTCTTCCTGGTTGGACTCGGACCGTCTGTTTTTGGTGGGGATGGCGGCAGTGTCCGTGATGCGATCCCCACACTGGCCGCGGTGCTCGGCACCCTGCTGCGAATTTCGGCTCCTTTGCAGAACACCTTCCGCAACATCAACAAGCTTCGAGGAGGGCTGCCGGAAATTCAGGATGCTCTTGAACTTCTCGATCTACGCCCCCAACGCCTGGATCCAAGCTCACGGAGAGTGCCCACCGCCAGCGGTGTGATGCCAAGGCAGTTCATCCAATTGCGTCACGTGAGCTTTCGCTACTCCGGCTCACAGGAGAATGTTCTTTCAGCAGTGGATCTGACGATCCCGGTCGGCTCCAGGATTGCTCTGGTTGGCCGCACAGGAAGTGGTAAGACCACCCTGGCTCATCTGCTCTTGGGCTTGTTCCGTCCCACAGATGGGTCCCTCACCCTTGATGGAGTTCCCCTCACCGATGAGGAGATGCCTGCCTGGCAGGCCAACTGCGCCTTGGTCCCGCAGGATATTCAGCTGCTTGACGCCAGCATTCGCGAGAACGTCGCTTTCGGCTGTGATCCAGATGATCTTGACGATGCGCAGATTTGGGCGGCCTTGGAGGCGGCCCAGTTCGACGATGTCGTCAGCTCAATGCCCTACGGCCTGTTCACGATGATTGGTGAGAACGGCATCAAGCTGTCTGGCGGTCAGCGGCAGCGGTTGTCTCTGGCAAGGGCCTTTTATCGCGATGCCAAGGTGCTGGTGCTGGACGAAGCGACGAGTGCTCTCGACAACAAAACTGAATACGACGTGATGCAGGCACTGGATCTGGTAGGTCGCCGCTGCACAACGATTGTGATCGCTCATCGCCTGTCGACCGTCCGCAAATGTGATCGCATCTTCGAAGTTGATAACGGACGGATCAAGGCTGCCGGTGATTACGAGACTCTTTGTCGGCTCTCCGACAGCTTCCGCGAAATGACCCAGTTCGAGGGCGCCTGACCCCGGCATGGCCGACTTCATCGTTCTGGCGACAGCCGACTGGGATCATCCCCTTTGGACCAACAAGCAACACACCGCTGTGAGCTTGGCAGCGCTGGGCCATCGGGTGCTCTATGTGGAATCTCTCGGGTTGCGTCCACCCCGCAAGGGGACGGCTGATCTGCCCCGGATTCTCAAACGGTTGAGGAGGGTGGCCCGACCTCCGCGTCAGGTTCAGCGCGGTATCTGGGTCTGGTCTCCATTGGTGCTTCCCGGTGCCTCACACCCACTGGCGCGGCGCCTGAACCGAGTGCTGGTGCGGGGTGGTTTGCAGCTCATGCGGCGCTGGCTGGGGTTGCAGAATCCGATTCTCTGGACCTACAACCCACTCGCCCTGGAGGTGCTTTCCCTGACCTCCTTTGCAGCAACCGTCTACCACTGTGTGGATCGCATTCAGGCGCAGCCTGAGATGCCGGAAGGGCGCATCGAACGAGCCGAACAACAGCTCTGTAGTAGTGCGACGGCGGTGTTCACCACAGCGCCCGAGCTGCAGCGCAGCCTGGAGCCGCTCAATCCCAACACCCATCTGTTCGGCAACGTGGCCGATTTCGATCACTTCGCAAGGGCTTGGCAAGATCCCCGCCCTGGCCCGGCTGAACTGATGTCGCTGCCGACCCCCCGGTTGATGTTCATCGGTGCGATCGATGCCTACAAGCTCGATCTGGTGGCTCTCAACCAGATGGCCCGCCAACGGCCCGACTGGAGCTTTGTGCTGATCGGCCCCATCGGGGAAGCAGACCCGAGTACCGATGCAGGTGCGCTGTGTTCCTGCTCCAACGTTCACTGGGTTGGCCCCCGCCCCTACGAGGAGCTGCCCGACTGGTTGGCCCATGCCGATGTGGCACTGCTGCCGCTGCAACTGAACAGTTACACGCGGAATATGTTTCCGATGAAATTTTTTGAATACCTCGCTGCAGGTGTGCCGGTTGTGGCCACCGCCATTCCCTCGCTGGAGCGATTCCGGGATTCGGCCTTGCTTGTTGCCCCAGGAGCAGATCAATTGGAATCCGCCATCAGCCAGGTTCTGCAGGGCCAGGGCCCAGACCGTTCCGTGCGCATAGCCCTTGCTCGTCGGCACACCTATCGCCAGCGAACCCAGTCGATGCTGGTTGTGTTGGAACAGCTCGGTGTGCTGGCTGCACCGAGATCGTCCAAGCCCCCCCTGCGGGACGATGCTCTCTCTGCCTGATCCATTGATGCGCCGCGTCGTTCTCTACGTCGACTCCCTCAAGATCGGCGGCGCTGAGCGGGTGACCCTCACATTCGCGCGTTGGCTACGGCAGAACGGCTGGGATCCGATTGTGCTGACGCGGCAGTCAGTTGAGCTGGATTTCTATCCGATCCCCGCTGGGGTTGAACGGGCTGTGGAGCCCAGGGATCCTCGTTGGTTGCGTCTTCTCGGCCGTTGGGGGTTTCCCTGGCGGGTGCTTCGGTTGCGCCGCTGGTTGCGGGAGCAGCGTGTGAGCCTTGCCATCGGGATGACAACCAAGCCATCGGTGAAGTTGCTGCTGGCGGCACGACCGTTAGGTCTTCCCTGCGTTGTGTCTGAGCGCAATTTCCCCCCGCTCAAGCCGATGGCGCTGCCCTGGGGTGTGCTGCGTCGCTTCAGTTATCGCTGGGCTTCTCTTCACATCGTGCAGACGCGTGCCACAGGGGATTGGCTTAATCAGCGCCTTGGTGCTGAGCCGCAGCTGGTGCTGCCGAATCCGGTGCAATGGCCTCTGCCGCGGTTTGAGCCGCAGGTCGATCCACAAGGTTGGCTTGATCAGGAGGGTGTGGCTGCCGAAGCACCTGTGCTGTTGGCTGCGGGAACCAAAGCCCATCAGAAGGGTTTTGATCTGCTGGTTCGAGCTTTCGCGGAGCTCCTGCAGAAGGAATCCCAGGCTCAGCTAGTGATCCTCGGGCTGACCCAGGAGGTGTATCGAGGCAAAGATCAGCAGAAAGCTTTGCGCCGTCTTCTCCGGCAGCATCCCCGGGCTCAGAGCCAGCTGCACTTCCCTGGACGGGTGGGAAACATGCGTGATTGGTACCAGCGCGCAACTTTGTTTGTGCTCCCGTCGCGATACGAGGGATTCCCCAACGTCTTGCTCGAGGCGATGGCCGAGGGCTGCTGTTGTGTGGCTGCCGATTGTCCCCATGGCCCGGCTGATCTGCTGCGGCACGACACGGATGGGGTTCTGATGCCGAGGCAGGCCAGGGCTGACATCTGGGCCGAAACCATGGCCCAGCTTTTGAGAGATCCGGATCGTCGTCATCGGCTGCAGGCTGAAGCGACCGCCGTGCGAGAGCGCTTCTCCGACCCGACCCTTGCCCGGCAGTTGATTCAGGCCCTGGAGCGGTTGGGTTGATGGCTTTGCACGTGCTTGTGATGGCCCCGACTCGGCGCGCTGCATCGGAAACCTTCATCCGCGCCAACCTTGCCGGCCTGCCTTTCCGCAAAACCGCTGTGTTCGGGGATGAACGCCCCATGCACAGGCCTCTGGCTCTAGTGCATGGTCTGGCGGTTCTTCTGAGCAAGGCCTTCACCCGATTGGGATGGTTGAGGCTGGCGTCTCTTCCGGCTTCCTGCACCACCTGGATGCTTTTGCTGCGTCATCGCCCCGACGTGGTTTTGGTGGACTTCGGGTTTCATGCCGTGCGGGTCATGGAGGCAACAGCGTGGTGCGCGGTGCCATTGGTGGTGCATTTCCGCGGTTCAGATGCATCGTCTGAAGCCAAGTTCCAGCGGTTGACCAACCGCTACAGGCGGTTGTTTCAGCTTTCAGCTGGTGTGATCGTGAAGAGTCGGCCCATGCAGGTTGTGCTGAAAGGGCTGGGAGCCGATCCTGAAACCTTGCTCATCAGCCCCTCCGGTGCAGATCCGCTTTTGTTTCATGGCGCCAAGCCTGCGTCTGTGTCACCGCGGTTTCTTGCCGTGGGGCGTCTGGTGGCCAAGAAAGGCCCGTTGCAGACTCTGGAGGCCTTTGCGCGGATGCGGGACTCCCTGCCGGAGTCGTTGCAGCAGGACGTCAGTCTGGACATCGTTGGCGATGGTCCCCTTCGACGAGATCTTGAACGCGCTGTGAAGCAGAGGGGTCTTGTGGACCAGGTGGCTCTTCTTGGTGCCCTGCCCCAGAAGCAGATTGTTGAACGGATGCGACTGGCCCGGGGATTCGTCCAGCATTCATTGGTTGCTCCTGACGGAGACAGCGAGGGAAACCCGGTTGCGGTGATGGAAGCGCAACTGTGCGGTCTCCCTGTGGTCGCCACACGCCATGCCGGTATTCCTGAGGTGGTCCTCGAGGAGGAGACCGGATTGTTGGTGGATGAAGGGGATGTGGATGGCATGGCCGCGGCCATGCGGCGTCTGGTCTTGGAGCCATCCTTGGCTGGCCGGTTCGGCATGGCCGGGCAGCGAAGGGTGGAGCGGTGTTTCACCGTTCAGCATCATTGGGCGGCAGTCGCTGATCTGCTGGAGCGGATTGTGGCTGTGCGCTCCTTGGATCGGCAGGGTTGATGAGTCGTCTGAGCATCGTCACCGTCTGCATGAACCGGCGGGAGCATCTGCTGAAGACCGCCCTGAAGGTGGCGAATTGGCCCCACCATCACGAACATTTGATCCTCGACTGGAGCAGTGAAATGCCACTGCTTCGGGCTGAGCTTCCGGATGACCCACGCATCCGCTTGATCAGAGTCGACGGAGAAAGGCAATGGCATCAGCCTCGCGCTTACAACCTGGCCTGCCGGTTGTCGACGGGACAGTGGCTGTTCAAACTTGACGCCGACTGCTGGCCAGCTGCGCTCTCGGCCTCGGATGTGTTGTTGAGAGAGACCGCAAGTGCTGTTTTCGGCAGCGGTCCGGATGGACGCGTCGGCCAATGCCTGTTGGACCGTGCCCTTTTTGAGCGGGTCGGTGGATTCAACGAAGTGCTGCTTGGCTATGGCTTTGATGACAAGGATTTTCGCGCCAGGTTGGAGGCAGCAGGCGCGACCATCCGTTACTGGCCTGTTGATGCTCTGGGAGTGATTGCCCATTCCGCCTCTCTGCGTGTGGGTCAGGCGGATGCAGCCAGTTCAATTCAACGGGTATCCGCCCGTGCTTTGAAAAGAGCCACCGCTCTGGCCAATCGTGCTTTGGCCGCTGGCCACCCCTGGAGCGCTCATCGAACCGGGAGCCTTTATGTTCCCGACCCCTCCAGCGGAGCCCTGCGGGTGGAGCGATCCTCCATTTCACGTGCTTCTCTGAAAGTGGACGATGAGGCTCAGCGGCTGCGGCGCAGCACCTACTGGGGATTGATGTTCAATCTCCCCGAGGAGCTTGTGGTCAGGATGCCGCTGCGCATTCTTCCGAACGATGTGCGAGGTCGGTTTCAGCTCAATCGAATCCATCGCTGGTCGTGGTACCTGCTTCGGCCGCTCTGGGCCTGGCCTCTGCTTCTGCTTCAGGCGATTCAACGCCCGCGAGCCAAGGCTCAAGCGCAACAGCAGCTGTGGGATGCGCTGGAGACCCAGGACCTGCCGGTGCTGCTGGAGAGCTTGCAGCGGCTACCGAAGCGCTTGAGGCGCAACCTTGTTGAACGGCTGTTGTTTCAACGGGGTCTGCGCCCCCAGGATCCTGCGGATCAACGGGCGCTTTTCGAGGCTTTGTTCGGTGTTGATCTGTTGGACGGCGACCAGCGCACCTATGCCGGTATCGCTCTGGGATGGTCGTTGATTCGCCTCAACCTCAGGGCTCCGGCCGCGACTCTTGTGCCGAGTTTGCTGGCAGCAGCGGAGGCTCTTGAGGCAGACCCCACCACCTTCTCCTGCACCCGTCGCAACCGGGAAAACCGGCTTAAGCAGCTGGTCTCGATCTGGACTGTGGTGATTCATCTGATGCTGTTGTCGGAACAAAGCGATCAGATCCCTGCATTGGCTCGTGCAGCCCATCAGCTGATCCGGCGCCTGGAGCTGCAATCGATCCCAGCGGATGTTCTGTTGCGGATGAGCAGCAACTGGGCGCGATGCCTGGTCTGGCAGTGGCCCCAAGAGCCTGAAATCCTTGCCGAAGATTTAACGCTGTTAAGCGACGCCGTAAACCATCAGCGTTGCTCCAGCTGCCGACCGGATGAAGATCATCGAGCGTTTCTCAAAGATCTCCAGGACAGCCTTTCCCGAGACGGCAAGGGTCTCTTGCAGCAGGCGCTGACGCTGTCCACCGAGGGTTTGCTCGTCGCTCTAGATCATGCGTCCATTCAGCCGCTCCGATGAGGCGAGCGGGGTTGGCACTGCCTGCTGGTGGACACGGCCTCCAAGGGCACGGAGAGGTTGGTGTGCTCAGCAATTTCAGAAGCGGGGGAGTGATCGGTAAAGCTGGCTTTCAGCTTCCGATGTCCTCATGGCTTGGCGACCACCGGATCACGGGATGCAATCGCTGAAGCGCGCTGCTCCTTTCCTCGGGCTGTTGGTTTTTGCCACGGTCATGTTTGCCATGGCGTTGATGACGTCGGGCAAGGGACTGCGCAGCCTTGATGTCACCTGCAATTTCCGCCTGCTTGATTCCGTTCAGTCATGGCGGGACCACGGTTTCTGGGAACTTGGCGGATTGCTCTCCTTCCGGGATGCCCGCGAGGTGCTTCCAGGCCTGCCGGACAGCCTTTACAAATCCCAGGGATCGCTTTACCTGATTCCCCATGCCATTGCCCATGCGTTGTGGGGTGAAGCGGGCTTTTGGGCCATGGTTCGCTGCAACACCATTGCCTATGTCGCTCTCACCAGCCTTGGGGTGAGTTGCATCGCAGGACTTTTGGTGGAGGAACGTCAGGTGGTGAGCGGTCAGTTCCGTCGGCTGCTGCCGTTGGTGATGTTGGTGGCCGCGTTGGCGGCCATTCCCCAGGAAGGCATTTGGGGGGCTCTTTGGAATGTGGATGATCGCGCTCTCTCATCCGTCCTGGTCACGCTTGCGGCGACAGCTGCAGGTCTGGCGATCCGACTGGATCGACGTTGGCTCAATCATCTGGCTGCCGTGCTGCTCTTGCTTTCATCCTTGGGCTGTCCGCGGATGGGGGTGATGCTGGCCATCACGATCGGGGCGTTTTCTGCACTGGGTCCACCATCCGCTCTGCTCAGGCTGCGCTTGGCGGCCCTTTGTTTCTGCGCCAGTGCCCTTCATTACCTGAGGGTGCTTGTGGTCGATTCATGGGGTCTTTTCAACCTCAAGGGCAGTGGCCCCTTGTTGCGATTCGGGTTCACGCATGACATGGCAGAGCGTGGGCAGTCAAAACTCGCTTACGACCACTTGCTCCAGGCGTTCGGTTTCGCTTGGCGGCAGTCTCAGTGGGCGATTGATCGCCTCTCCCTCGCCACCAACCTCCAGCACCTGGTTGTCTATGGCCTGGCGGCCGTTGGCCTTTTGTTGTTGCTTCGGGAGTCCACTCGCCATGTTTCCCGCTATCAGTCGGTCCTCGTACTCCTGGTGGCACCGCCATTGATCTGGACTGTTCTGATCCATCAGTCCGTTTCAGAACACCCCGATATTCATGCGATTACCTGGTCCGCAGCATTTGCGCTGGGCTGGGCTTGGCTGGTGTTCGTGATCTGCCGCTGGTTATCCCCCCGGCTCGGCAGTCTCTGGGCTTTGTTCACTGGGAGCTGGATCGGTTATTGGTTGTTTCTTTGGCAGGTGCAATACCTGCTGCGTGCCTATCCGAATCTGCGCTGGTGACTGCATCACCAGCGCACCTGCCAAGGCCAGCGATCAGGAATGCACAGGAACCCGTCCCCGCCGATGCAGTCCTCCATCTCCAGGATGCGGTCGTCGATGAAGGATTCCCCAACCACCAGGAGGGCAGGAATCAGCGCCCAGGGGCAACCCTGGCGGCTGGTCCAGACCATGAGCGATAAGAGCCAGAACAGTCCAATCGGATCCATGCAGCGACTGATCACCGGAGCCAGCACGCCCGTTGCCATGGACAACTGAACCAACCCCAGCAGCAGGGTGTAACCGAACAAGGTGCGGGCGTCGTGATCAGCCGCCATCGCTGCTGGGCTGAGCCGCGACCGCCAGATGGTCAGCAGGACTCCCACCAAGCCTGCCAACTCGAGTCCGAAGACCTCATTGCGCAGTCCGTAGGTGTTGAAGTAGCTGGCTTCAAACAGGTAATTGTTCAGTTTTTCCATCACGGCAGGCTGGGTCAAACTGAATGCTGTGCAGATGAGCACCAGCAGTCCTGCCAGTGCCAGCGTGCGTCGACCATGGCGCTGAACCATTTGCGGTCGGGTGAGCAGCGGCAGCAGCGCAAGGGTCGCGGTGATCGGGAGGCTGTTGTGGGACAGCGCAGAGCCGGTGACGGCGGCGATGACCCAGCCCCAGCGGAGACGGCACCAGCCCGCCAGACGCAACATCAACGGCACGATCAGCAGGGTTGCCAGAGCCTGACGGGTTACGCCGTTTTGAAGGAAGTTGCGCAGCAGGGGTGACCACAGCACCAAGAGGGCCCAGATGCCACCCCAGCCTGGGCGCTGCAGAGTCCTGGACAGCAGCAGTGGCACAAGTGCAAGGCCAGCGGCGACGGCACCGTGAACGGCGGCCAGTCGGTAAGGCAGGGCACAGATCAGCGGTGCTGCTGCGACCCAGAGCTGCTCTTTGAGCACGGCTGCTGGATCCACACCGAGGTAATGGCTGAAGCGGGTGATGTCGCTGGTCCCCCAGTTGGCCAGGGCAAAGAACACCGCGCTCAGGATCAGCAGCAGACCGGTCAGAGTCCACCAGCGCTTTCCTTGACTCCAGCGAAGCAGGCCGCCGGCCAGGATCAGTTGTGCGATGGCGAGTCCCAGCATCAGCTGGGGTGCCATCGTCACCTGGTCGACCCGATACGGGGCTTGGCTGGGAAAACTCAGCAGCAGGCTCACAGGGCGGTTCCGCGCAGCAGACGAGCCATGCTCGCCGGATCCTTCACCTTGGAAAACCCCCAGAAGGGCTCCAGCAGCAACGTTGCAGCAGCCATGTCATCGCCGCAGGCTTTCAGGCCTTGCCCAAGCTCTTGGCGCCGCTGCCATTCGATCCGCTCATGTTTCTGTTGTTGCTTCGGCAGTGAGGTGATCACCTGATGGGATGCGGCGTCCAGCCAGTGCAAGGTGCATCCGCATTGCAGGCCATAG
>CAJWLE010000049.1:0-10687 GCA_913042965.1 uncultured Synechococcus sp. | reverse complement strand
GTAATCCATGGATCGCTGCGGCTGTTCCGATCCTCTCCCGCCGCCGGGCTCGTCGTGCCGGATACAACTTGTCGCTCCCGCGACAACCCCCTACTGTCGCCACGACTGTTTTGGGCCGATCAGCATGGGCATGGCTTGGAACCTGATCGGCTTCGGTGCAGCAGCGTCAGCTCTGCTGATGAACATGCCGCTGCAGGCTGCGGAGGGCCTGAAGGCAGCTACTCCCGCGCTAGGCAGTCGGCTTGGGCGGTTGCTCGACTCTGTGGCGGTCCCAAAGCCGGTCCAGAAGACGCTGCTGACTCCAGCGGAGATTCGTGAGGTGTCTTTTCCGGTTCCCGCTGCGATTCTGCCGCCGCCCAAATTGAAGACTGTGCCTTCGGTGGTTCGGGTGTTGACGGGTGAAGCCAGCTGGTACGGGCCTGGTTTTTACGGGAACCGCACGGCGAGTGGTGAGATCTACCGTCCCGGAACGATGACTGCGGCCCATCGCACCTTGCCTTTCGGCACCAAAGTGAGAGTGACCAATCTGTGGAATGGAAGGACGGCCGTGATCCGGATCAACGACCGTGGTCCATTCGTTGATCATCGCGTGATCGATCTGGGCCATGGAGCAGCCAGCCATCTCGGACTGACGGCGTCTGGGATCGCCCAGGTGAAACTTGAGGTGTTGCGCTGACTCTGCGTTATCTCACAACGGAGCAAGAGCTGCGCGGATGGTGCCAAGGCGCGGATGCTGCCGTGCAGTTCGTCCCCACCATGGGTGCTCTGCATGCCGGCCACGGTGCCTTGATTCAGCGTGCTGCGACGAAGGGGCCAGTGCTGGTGAGCGTGTTTGTGAACCCCCTGCAGTTCGGACCTTCGGAGGATTTTGATCACTATCCGCGCACTCTCGATGCGGATTGTCTGATGGCTGAGGAGTGGGGGGCCGCGGCGCTGTGGGCCCCCAGCGTGGCAACGGTGTATCCCCAGGATCGGCAGCTTCCAACCCGTGTCGCACCAGTGGCGTTGCAGCAGCATCTCTGCGGTGCCGGGCGACCGGGCCATTTCGACGGGGTGGTCACTGTGGTGGCAAGGCTTCTGGATCTTGTGCGACCGCAGCAGATCTGGCTTGGGGAGAAGGACTGGCAGCAGCTGGTGATCCTTCGTCGCCTGGTCCAGGACCTCGACTTGCCGCTGAGGGTCTGCGCCGTCGCCACGTCCCGAGAGAAAGACGGGCTTGCACGAAGCTCACGCAACCAATACCTCTCCCCATCTCAGCGGCTTCAGGCCTCAGCCCTGCCGTTCATCCTGCGCCGTGCGGCTGCCGATGCTCCTTTGGCAGCGATCCGAAGCGACCTCACCGAAGCCGGTCTCGAGGTGGAGTATGTAGAGAGGGTTGACCCTCTTACCCTGCAACCCTGCGGAGCAGAGAAGGCGATTTCGCTGCTTGCAGCCGCGGTGCGCTGTGGAACGACCCGACTGATCGATCACGTTTTCTTGATGACCCGCCAGCCCCTCGTCGCGATCGATGGCCCCGCTGGTGCCGGCAAAAGCACGGTGACCCGCGCGTTTGCTGAACGCCTTGGCCTTATTTATCTCGACACCGGTGCGATGTATCGCTCGGTGACCTGGTGGGTGCAGAAGAACGGTGTGGACCCTGCTGATGCTGCTGCGATCCAACCGTTGCTGGGCCAGTTCGAGCTGCAGCTGCAGTCAAACCCCGGGGCTGGGCAGTTGGTGCTGGTCAATGGTGTGGACGTGAGCGAAGCGATCCGATCCCCGGAGGTGACGGCGTCCGTGTCTGCGGTGGCGGCGCATCGTTGTGTCCGCCAGGCGCTCACCACCCAGCAGAAGGCCATGGGGGCCAAAGGTGGCCTTGTGGCTGAGGGGCGAGACATCGGTACGGCCGTGTTCCCCGATGCGGATTTGAAGGTGTTTCTGACGGCCACCGTGTCCGAGCGGGCCCGACGGCGCGCCCTGGATTTGGCGCAGCGCGGTTTCCCTGTGCCCGAGAGCGCCGAGCTGGAGGCCCAGATTGCTGAGCGGGATCATCTCGACAGCACCCGGGAGGAGGCGCCGCTGATCCAGGCTTCTGATGCGGTGGAACTCGTGACGGATGGCATGGATATCGACGCTGTGATCGAGGCCCTGATTGCAGAGTTCCGCTCCCGTGTTGCTGAGGAGGCCTGGCCTACGCCAGCGGGCTGAGCTCATCCAAAAGGTTGCTGCAGGCATCCTCGAGCAGATCAAGAACATGCTCAAAGCCCGCTTCACCGCCGTAGTAAGGATCAGGAACTTCCGTTTCCTTGAAACGGCTTGCGTAGCTCAGCATTGGCTTCACGGTGGCCAAAGCATTGGGGCCTGCCTCCTGAGCCAGGCTTTCAACGGCGGCCAGGTTGTCGTTGTCCATGGTCAACACCAGATCGAAACTGGAGAAGTCGTCGAGGCTGATCTGACGCGCCCGACTCGGTAGGTCGATCCCCCGTCGGTTGGCGGCTGCTGTCATCCTGCGGTCGGCGGGGTTGCCGACATGCCAGCCGCCGGTTCCAGCGGAATCCACCACGAACTGATCAATCAGCCCCCTTTGCTTCAGCAGATGCAGGAAGACACCTTCCGCAGCGGGGGATCGGCAGATGTTGCCGAGGCAGACGAACAGCAGCTTCTGGGTCATTCGGCGTTGAGGCGTTGAAGGGCGAGTTGGGCCCGGAGGCGCACCACCTTGACATCCTCGGAAGAGGAGGAGAGCTGCCTCAACAGAGCCAGGGCCTGATCAGTCATCGAACCCGACACGTTGGAGTGTTGCAGGCGCCGTTCGAGTCCGAAAGCAGCGGCGTAGCGGACCACCCATTCGTCGTCTCGGCCAGCCAGCAGCAGCCCGTCGCAGCAGCGACGGAGGGCATCAGCATCCCTGCTGTTGTTCAGGTCCAGCTCGGCCAGGCCCCTTGTTGCTGCTCGCCGCACACTCGGCGCAATGTCGGCCTGGAGAGCGTGTTCGAGAAGTTCGAGTCCCCTGGGGTCACGCAGTGTTGCAAGCACCTTCACCACCCAGGCCCGGGCGCCGTAGTTCCTGGCATCCAGGTTTACCAGCAGCTTGGGAACAACCGCGCATCCCAATCGGATTAAGCCCTCGGTCGCCACGCTGGCTACGGCAGGGTTGTTGAACCCCAGCACCTTGATCAGCGTTTCGGCAGCTTCCGGATCCTGGAGTGACGCGATGGCCCGGGTCGCCTGAACCAGTTCAGCCGTGCTGGTGGCCCGGTCCAACCGTGCAAACGCTGCTGTGAGCTCAGCTGTCGCCATCAGATCAGCGCATCCATGGCTCGAAGCACCTGCGGATCCTCGCTGTGTTCCGCAAGGCTGCGCAAGGCCACGAGTTTGAGGCTGGGTTCCACCGCAGCTGCACAGATGGCAGAGCCTGCCCCGGTCCAGCCCGTGGCGCCCAGATCCAGCAGTGCACCTCGGCGCACCAGGGCCTCAGGGTGTTTGAGCAACTCGATCAACTGAACTCCCCAGCTGGAATCACCGGTCAGTTGGAGAAGGGCCCTGCAGGCGGCAGCGCGGATCAGAGGGCGCGGATGGTTTGCGAAAGGGCGAATGGCCGCCAGCGTTTCAGCGCTGCAAAGACCGATGTCACCGAGGGCCTCGATCAGCGCTTCGCAGGGCTCCTGAAGCAAGGGGGAGCCGGCCTGTTCGTCTCCAGCGACTGTGGTGCCGCTTTCAATCAGGCGTCGGATGCCGGGTACTGCAGCTGGATCCCCCAGCCGTCCGAGGCTGCGAGCTGCTTCCTCGCGCACGGTGTAATCGGTTGAGTTCAGCAGTTCGCACAGAGGGTTGCGGGCCGCCGGGTTTCCCAGCCGTCCGAGGGCACGGATGGCATTCAGCGCAACCCCGCGACGGTCTGGTTCTACCGGTGTTTGCTCCAGTGCTTTCAGCGACTTCAGGAGCAGAGGTACCGCTTCTGGGTGGCGGCTTCGCATCTTCCCCAGCCACCAGGCGGCGTAGTACTGCGCGGATGGATCGGCGCTCTTGCCGAGGTTTGCGATCACCTGAGTTTCGTTCAGGGGCGCCGTCACAGCCATGCGTTCGTCATGTCCGAAGCCCAGCTCTCGGTTCTGCGGAAGCGGAATTCACCGGCGACCGATCCCCAGCAGCGTTCATTGGTGATGGGGTCATGCCCCCGATCCAGAGTGGCGAGGGCGTCGCCCTGGAGATGGAATCGACTCACCAGCACGGTGTCTTTGCCGTTGCGGTGCACGATGCAACGACAGCCCGGTTCCATGGCTCCGTGATACCCATCCGACTGCTCCAAAACCTGGTAGTGGCATTGGTCCAGACAGATGAGATCGTCCTCACGAATCTCCAGTCGCTGGTGCGGATCAAAGGTTGCTGTTGCAAAGCGAGCTGGGTCGCGAAAGGTGTGGTTCCAGAGCTTGATCGTGCCTTTGGACTGCTCCTCCGCCCGAATCATTCGCAGCCGATAAGGGTTCTTGGGATCCACGGCATAGCTTTGCTCCAGCAGGATTGATCCTGGTTGTAAATGCTCCAGAGGGCGATAGCGCAGGAAAATGTGGGCGTACAACGGTGGGTTGTCGAACGCCTGCTGCTGATTGCTGTACTCACCACAAAGCAGAGTGAGGAAACGCCGGACATCGGGGGTCATCGCACGACTCGTTTTTGGTCCGGAAGCAAACAATAAAAAAGCCCCCCTTTGAAGGAGGGCTGAGAGAATGGCGCAGCGCTGATCAGATCAGGGCGTTGATGGCGTAGTCGATGTAGCTGTTGGCTTCGGTGGCTGCGTCACCACTGAGGCCGTGGTTGGACTTGATGTGCTTGAGCGCTTCCACATACCAGGAAGGGGAGAGCTCGAAAGTGCGGTTGATTTCGTCCAGGCCAGCGATCAGGTAGTCGTCCATGGGGCCGGTGCCACCTGCCACCAGGCAGTAGGTGATCATGCGCAGGTAGTAGCCCACGTCGCGGGAGCACTTGGCTTTCCCTTCATTGGTGGAGGCGTAATTAGCGCCTTCCATCTGGGTGGTGTAAGGGAACTTGGTGTAGACGGCCTGAGCGGCGCCGTTCACCAAGGCGTCGGCCTTGCTGGTGAGAGCCTTGGCAGCCTCGAGGCTGGCTTTGGCACGGTTGAAGCGGCCGGAAGCGGCTTGAACTTCTGTGTTGCTCAGGAAACGACCCTGAGAATCAGCTGCTGCAACAGCTTCGGTGAGGGGGGTTTTCATGAATCTGTAAAAGGATTAATGACGTCGAATCCAGGCGCCGATCAGGCGACAGACGCGGCCGCGCGATCGAAGTAAGTGCCGATCTCACTGCTCAGTGAGGCACAGTCTCCAGCGGAGATGCCAGCTTTGTCGTTGATGATTGCCAGAGCGGTTTCCTTCATCAGGTTCACGCCAGCTGCCACAGAAGCACCAGGGGTGCCAAGGGCGAGATAGGTCTCGCGCAGACCGTTCAGGCAACGGTCTTCCATCACGGAAGCATCACCGGTGAATGCGGAGTAGGTGACGTAGCGCAAGATGATTTCCATGTCGCGCAGGCAGGCAGCCATGCGACGGGAGGTGTAGGCATTGCCGCCGGGGGCGATCAAGGCCGGTTGCTGAGCAAACAACTGGCGTGCTGCCGAAGCCACGATGGTGGAAGCACTGCTGGAGATGCGATTCACGGCATCCAGACGCTTGTTGCTGTCAGAAACCATGGCAGCGAGAGCATCGATCTCGCTGGTGTTGATGAATTGTCCCCGGGCGTCTGCCTGGGCGACAACCTTGGTGAAGGCGTCGAACATGGTTGTTGTCCTGTTAACTACGTCTGGAGAGGGATCTCAGACTCAGATGGGATGGCAAAAGGCTATTGCCCTCATCCCGTCGTTTGTGATTCTGACCAACAAGCCGGAGGCTCCCCGACAGCTGTTCATAATGCTTAACTCCCTTGCAACGACAAGGAAGTCAGCGGTTTTACCGCTTAGAGATCGAACAGCACGTCATGAATGTATGCCTCGGTCCACTCGCTGCCGTAAAAACGAGTCAACATCCCTCGAGCAGGGTCCTTTTCAGCTCGATAGCTGGTGTACCTCTTCTGCCCCGCTAACAGTTGCGTGCTTCTCGCTTGTTCCACAGGCTCGGCTTCTTCGACAAGCTCTAGATAAAGGCTGAGGTAGTCCTTGAACGCCTGATTGACCACGCGATCGATCAGCTCATCACCCTCCTTGCCGAGAGGGAGTCTTGTCCAGAGGAAGGCTGGGGAGAAGTAAGGCTCCGCTTCTTCCGGTATGGGGCCTCCACCAGGTAGTTCACCGCGCCATTGCTCGAAAATCGGCATCAGACGATCCCACACCGGTTGCGTGTGCTGGGCATCTGCCTTGTCCACCGGCTGAAGATCAAGGGCAAGCAGGTGACCATTCGGCAGCGTTACCAGGTCGGCCCCGAAAAAAGGCAGATCAAATTGGCAGCTCGGATTGATCACAAAATTGAGCACCGATGCGGCGGCTCCGGCCTCGACGCAGGCACTGCGGACCTGTCGCAGTTTCTCAGTGCTGCAGGCCCAGGTGGCAGTCGTCACCGGAGTTGGTTTCGCTTTGGAACCAGTTTCTCCAGTTTTCTGCAAAAACTGTTCCGGCATTGGGTAAGGCTTGGGTTGCATTGAGGCCAATGCTTCGACAGCGGTGTCCAAGAACGGCTGCCACCGCCAACCGTTGATCTGAACGGGATCCAGGCTGCTGGTACGGAGGTCAGAACTCATGCGGGTTGATGGCTGGCGGGGAAGAGGAACTCGTGCAGAAAACGATCAGACCAGTCTTTGCCGAAATGGCTTGTGAACAAACCATGGGCTGGATCTCTCTCTGCGCTGTAAATGTCATACGAAATTTGGAGCCTTTTTACTTCTTCGGGGGGAAGCTTTGACCCTTGTTCTGCAGCTGCATCGTGCATGTCCCAATAGGCATTGAGGAACGCATCGAAAGCCTTTGGTAATGAGCCTTCTGCTTGGTCTGCGCCTCCTCTGCAGAACAACAACCAAGGGGAAAAATATTGGTTGGGATCAAAGGAGCGCATCGTCTCTTCACTGTTGAGATCCGGGAATTGTTTGTTTAATGATTTCAAGCCTGTGAAATGCTGCTCGAGATATGTCGGGTCTTGTATGAGTGGTTGGAAGTCGAGAACAGCAACAAGTTTTTTTCGATCTCCAAACCAGAGTAAGTCGATCCCCATCAATGGGTGATCCAAAGAATGGTCTGGGTATGCCACTGAGTTCAACACTTGCAGCTTAGAACCTGCATCTAGCCTGGTTACTCTCCATCTCCTGAATCCAGGAACTTCCCAAAGCCAGCTGGTGATTGTGCTGTCTTTTTTTTGAGAATGTTCGCTTTCCAGGCCTGCAGGTATTTCCAGATGGGAACCTCCTCTGGAAATGATTTTATTTTGCAAAGTTTCAAGAAAGTGGTCAAACATTTTCTTTAAAGGATTGGAGTTCGGTTGGCTAAATCACTGGCACGATTAGCAACCTCGCGAATTTCATCGTCTGTAGGGCATCTGAATTCAGTGCAATATGTTGTCATTGTTACTCCGTCAAGGCACTGTACAGAGCTGACGCGCATGCGAAGTTGGTCTGTTACGAACCAGCACCTTTCGATCCCAATATTTGAATCGTATCGGGTGGTAATTGTTAGTACGCCATCGCTAGCAAAACTATAAGTGCTGATGACCGAGTTTTTTTCAACATATCCCACATCCCTTAGGAGGAAACCTTTTCTTGAATCATTTCTCTCCGGAATGTCAATAACGATCGCTGCATAATCGTCGTTTCTGACTCCCTTCTTGGTGTTGCTTTCCCACCAAAAACGTGCACCACCTGTACAATCTTCAGCTTTGACATTCAGGTTATTGCATATTTTGCTGACTTCTGGATCTTGTGGGCCAAATGGTTCTATGATTAAATTTGAGTCAGCTGCTTCATCATCCTGATGATCCAAATGATGCACGGCTCGGCGATTTAACCAAGTCCCATGGCTGGCTTTAAAAAAAGCTGCCATGCTCATCGGGTTTTCAAAAATCTTGGACATTGATGTTGCCGAGCATTGATACTAATCGGTAATCAAATTTTGACTCAGTTTTTTGATTGTTGGGCATCTCTCTGAGCCACTAACTGTGACATGACCTCGTCAAGTCGATTCAGTTCTTGATGTTCGGCAATCGTGGCATCGATTTTCTTTTGAGATAGCCTCAACTTTTTCCCGAGGCTCACAACATCTTGAAAAAGACGCTCTTTGTATAAAGCCAGTTCGTCTATCGATTCTTGTAATTCTTTGATGCTTGGGGGCTCGGAGTGAGATTGTTCCATGACGTCAAGCAATGTTTTGTGTAGTTTACTTAGCCCCTGGGCTGACATGGCTTAAAGGACTGTTTCTGAAATGATGCAATTTTTACTGAAGTAGAGAAGAGTAAGAGAGCAGTCGGTTCCAAAAGGTACTACCAGCTGGTCATTTCGTAGCCAGCCAAGCGTTAGGTGACAAACCCTTGCGTGATCGCTGCTTTTGAGAAGCTGCCCTGAAGAGCCGACTTATGTTGCTTTGGCGCTTCTCCCCCCCCTTTGGGATTTCAGGTTCCCTCAACCTGTCCCCCCAGGTGGCTTTAGAAGCACTGCATATACCAACTGTCTGGCCCCCAATGCTCGACGCATTTTCCCGCACAGTCGTCAGTGCTGACGCCAAAACTGCACCCGTAGGTGGTAGCGAACTCGCTAGCCTCCGTGAGTACGTACAAGATGGCAACAAGCGCCTTGACGCTGTTAATGCCATCACTTCAAACGCTTACTGCATCGTTTCTGATGCTGTAACCGGAATGATTTGCGAAAACACTGGTCTGATTCAGGCTGGTGGCAATTGCTACCCGACTCGTCGCATGGCTGCATGCCTACGGGACGGTGAAATTGTTCTTCGCTACATCAGCTATGCGCTGCTGGCCGGCGATGCTTCCGTGCTTGATGACCGCTGCCTCAATGGCCTGAAGGAAACCTACATTGCTCTAGGTGTTCCTACTCAGTCCGCTGGCCGTGCTGTCTCAATCATGAAGTCGGCTGCGACTGCTTTGATTGGCCAGACGAATACGCCTGCAAATGGTGGTGCCAAGTATCGCAAGATGGAGACCACCCAAGGTGATTGTTCTGCACTTGTTGCTGAAGCTGGCTCCTATTTTGATCGTGTGATCGGCGCAATCAGCTGATTGATCTGAACTCATCTTTCATCAAACATTCAGCACCACTATTTAAGGCTTCTTAAATGAAATCCGTCGTCACTACTGTTGTGACCGCAGCTGATGCAGCCGGTCGCTTCCCCTCTCAAAACGATCTCGAAGCAGTTCAAGGCAACATTCAACGTGCAGCAGCACGTCTTGAAGCAGCTGAAAAGCTGGCTGCCGGTCTTGACAATGTCACCCGTGAAGCTGGCGATGCCTGCTTCAACAAATATGCCTATCTGAAGCAGCCTGGTGAAGCTGGTGACAGCCAGGTCAAGGTGGACAAGTGCTACCGCGACCTTGGTCACTACATGCGTCTGATCAATTACTGCTTGATCGTGGGTGGTACTGGTCCTCTGGATGAGTGGGGTATCGCAGGCGCCAGAGAGGTTTACCGTACTCTGGGTCTTCCTACTAACGCTTACATCGAAGCTCTTACTTATACCCGCGATCGTGCATGTGCACCTCGCGACATGAGCCCACAGGCTCTTAACGAGTTCAAGAGCTATCTTGATTACGCTATTAATGCTCTTTCTTGAATCAAAGATAGATTCAAATTCAGGGTGGTCTTAGACCACCCTTTTTTTATGCCCAAAACTATTCGTAGCCGTTGCGTTCTCCCGGGGTGGGGCCTCCACGAAGGAGCACAAAACCCATTATGATCAAAAAAAAGAT
This sequence comes from uncultured Synechococcus sp., assembly GCA_913042965.1. Lineage (GTDB taxonomy): Bacteria > Cyanobacteriota > Cyanobacteriia > PCC-6307 > Cyanobiaceae > Parasynechococcus. The sequence continues at coordinate 800 of CAJWLE010000049.1, read as the reverse complement.
TAAATGACAACGTTCATCCTTTCCCACAACCTTCAGGTTCAATCCGAAGGAGTCCCAGCATTTATCAATCAAGAACTGGCGGAAGGTTTAAAATCTTGCTCTAATTCAATATCCAGTAGTGAAGTGATTAATCATCCACACTGGATTATTAAAATCACTTCCTCTCTCTCTCATTCAGAGTTGGCTGTTGAATTAGTAAAAGCATGGAAAGCCTATAGAGCAAAGCTGGGCCATCAAACAGACCATACAATTTTGGCTCTGGGTGGCAAGAAAGATACTGATGCCATGCCAAATGCCCCTCTTCAAAAAGATTTTTGGGGGGTTGATTTGGTTGAAGTGGTCGACAAATCTGCTTTTCTTAAAGCAATAAATTGGGAGATGCTCAAGGCATCTCGCAATCCTGATAATATTTTTGAAGTTTATCTATGAAATTGGTTGGTTTTTAGCGCGCCTTGCGCCTCCCTCTTTTGCGGGCGGGTTTTTTCTCTTCGCTATTGCTCTCTTCTGCTTTTACGGAATCCTCTTCTTTGCCTTTGCTGCTCTGTTTCGTTGCTACAACTACTTTTTCAAGTAGTTTTTGTGATTGAGCCTTCAATTTTTCGCCGGTATTTTTAGTGCCTTTTCCTGGCTTTTGGTCAGCTTGGACATCTGTAATTATGCCTCCATTTTGCATAAAAGATGTCATCCATCTGCTCATTAATCGCGTATCAAGGGAAATTGTTTGTGGAGTAGTAGGCCTCGAATCAGGCATTACACCAACTGATACCCTTAGAAAACGACCTGGGAAGGGACCCATCTTC
>CAJWLE010000048.1:0-10803 GCA_913042965.1 uncultured Synechococcus sp. | reverse complement strand
AAGGCCTTTGAGTGTGGTTTCGGCCTGGCCTTCCAACTGGACCACCCGAGGCTCAACCCGACCCAGAGACCATCCGGTCACCACAGATGTGAAGGCATAACGGCTGCGAGGAGCCTGTTCCACCGCCAAATGGGCCAAAAGAGAAGCCTGACCATCGGCCGTGGCGAGAAAACCATGGCGAAGCTCAGCTTCCTGACCAAGGTGTACTTCAATCACATGGCTGTGGGCAGAGACCCCCTCCGCCAGGACAACTTCCAGAAGATCCAGATCCGCCTTCTCATCCAAGATCAGAATCACCCTGGTGGCGACGAGACCATCACCACCCGAGAGCACCAGCTCCAACGGAGGCACCTTGCCGTGGATCCGCAAAGCCAGGAGTTGGTGACTGCTGGCATGGTTGAACTCCACTGGCCAGGCTTCTGCACAACCGCAGTGATCCAGGATCTGCCCCAGAACCTGCTCCAGATCAGCATGATTCAGCAGGGAAAAACCCTGTGGCCAAACCTGACCCTCAAGAGAGGGCTGACTGCCATCAAGCACAAGTCGCAGCACTCCCTCGGACGGTGCGGGGAGGGCGTGACGGACTGATGTCGCACTTGGAGGCAGCGCTGCAACAGCTGCCAGCCGCTTGAGATCGGTGAGCCGCCAGGCCTCCTGCCGTCGCGTTGGCAGACCGAGACGTTCCAAAGCAGCGCGGCCTCGCTCCTGAACCGGCGCCAGAACACTGCTGACCATGGTCACGCCACCCCCTGAGCGGCGAGTTCCTTATCGACCCAGTCGTACCCGGTCTGCTCCAGCTCGAGAGCCAGCTCCCGACCACCGGTGCGCAGGATTCTTCCCGCAGCCATCACATGCACGTAATCCGGGGTGATCTCATCCAGCAAGCGCTGGTAATGGGTGATCAACAAGGTGGCGTTGTCGGTTGTCGCCAACTGATTGACGCCACCGGCCACGATGCGCAGGGCATCGATATCCAAGCCGGAATCGGTCTCATCCAGGATCGACACCACAGGCTCGAGCAGCGCCATCTGCAGAATCTCGTTGCGCTTCTTCTCGCCTCCGGAGAAGCCTTCGTTCACGCTGCGCTCCAGAAAAGCTGGATCCATTTGCACCACGGCCAGCTTCTCGCGCACGTGGTCTTCGAACGCAAAGGTGTCCAGTTCTTCAGCCCCCTGTTTTTCACGGCGAGCGTTGGTGGCAACCCGAAGAAACTCGAGATTGCTCACACCGGGGATTTCAACCGGGTACTGAAAGCCAAGGAAGACGCCGAGACGAGCCCTCTCCTCGGGCTCGAGTTCGAACAGATCCTGGGATCGGTAGCGCACCGAACCACCGGTCACGCGATAGGCGGGATGGCCAGCCAAAACCTTGGACAGGGTGCTTTTGCCGCTGCCATTGCGCCCCATCACGGCATGGATTTCACCAGCGCGAACCTGGAGATTCACACCCTTGAGGATGGGCTTGTCCTCGACCGCAGCATGCAAGTCAGTGATTTCGAGAAGCAGCTCGGCGTCGGGGCGAATCACGGAATGAGAAAAGAGGACGGGAGAAGCGGGATCGGGACGGTCTGAACCGGGACGTTCAGCCGACGGATCCCTCAAGCTTGAGAGCCAGAAGCTTGTCCGCCTCAGCGGCAAACTCCATTGGCAGCTGGTTGAACACATCGCGGCAGAAGCCGCTCACCATCATCGAGACCGCTTCTTCAAAGCCGATGCCACGGCTCTGCAAATAAAAGAGCTGATCTTCTGAGATGCGGCAGGTGCTCGCTTCGTGCTCGATAGCAGCCTGGGGCTGCTGAGAACGAATGTATGGATAGGTGTTGGCAGCCGCCTGATCACCGATCAGCATTGAATCGCACTGGCTGTAATTACGCGCCCCCTTGGCATTGCGGCCCATTTGCACCAGGCCGCGATAGCTGTTGCTGGAACGCCCCGCGCTGATTCCCTTGCTCACGATGGTGGAGCGAGTGCGAGGACCCACATGCACCATCTTTGTGCCGGTGTCCGCCTGCTGGCAGTTGTTGGTTAAGGCCACCGAATAAAACTCACCCACAGAATCAGCGCCTTGGAGCAAACAGCTGGGGTACTTCCAGGTAATGGCGGAACCCGTCTCCACCTGGGTCCAGCTGATGCGGCTGCGGGCACCGCGGCACTGACCGCGCTTGGTCACGAAGTTGTAAATACCGCCAACGCCGTTTTCATCACCGGCGTACCAGTTCTGAACTGTGGAGTATTTGATCGAGGCGTCATCCAGGGCGACCAGCTCCACCACCGCGGCATGGAGCTGATTGGTGTCGAACATCGGAGCGGTGCAGCCTTCCAGGTAACTGACGGATGCACCTTCCTCCGCGACGATCAACGTGCGCTCGAACTGACCGGTATCGCCGGAATTGATCCGGAAGTAGGTGGAGAGCTCCATTGGGCACTCCACACCCTTCGGAATGAAGACAAAGGAGCCATCGCTGAAGACAGCTGAATTGAGCGCCGCAAAGTAGTTGTCGTTGCTTGAAACAACACTGCCGAGATACCGCTCGATCAGCTCAGGGTGCTCCTTGACAGCTTCACTGAAAGAGCAGAACACCACTCCATGTTCAGCAAGCTTTTCCTTGTATGTGGTTGCGATTGAAACGCTGTCGAACACCGCATCCACAGCGACATTGCTGAGGCGCTTCTGCTCGCTCAGAGGAATGCCGAGCTTGTCGAATGTTTCCAGAAGCTTGGGATCAACCTCGTCCAGGCTGGCCTTCTTGTCCTGCTGCTTCGGCGCTGCGTAATAAACGATGTTCTGATAGTCGATCTCGGGATAACCGAGCTCAGCCCAATCCGGTTCCTCAAGCGTGAGCCAGTTGCGAAATGCTCTCAGGCGGAACTGGAGCAAAAAGTCCGGTTCCTCTTTCTTGGCGGAGATCAGCCGAACAACATCTTCGCTGAGGCCTTTGGCAATTTTGTCGGTTTCGATCTCGGTGACAAAGCCGTATTTGTACGGCTGGCTGACGAGATCTTTAGTGGAAGAACTGGTCATTCAGGGCAGCCGGCTTTGGAATGGATGGGTTCTGACTTCAAACCAGAATCGGAACAGCACAGAAATCCGATTCGCGTGGCATTGGTTTCCGCGAATGTGCGGACCACTCCCCGGCATTCAGTAGTCGACTTGAGCGCAGGATCAGTCATGCAGGAGTGGACGATTAAAGAAACCTGCGGTTTCCTTAATAGTCAGCCTAGGTCAGCAAGCTGATCTGCCGCATGTCGGCTGTTGCCAGATCGACAGATCCAGAGTCGATGCCATGGTGTGGTCAGGACTCGAGATCCATGAGCTTCCCACTCCATTCAAATACGAGAGATGCCGTATTGGCTCTTTTGCTGGAGCATGGGGAAGCTGAGGCCAGCAATCTGGCCCGAACTCAGTGCATTTCAGTTCAAGCCATGAGGCGGCAGCTGCGCAGCCTGGCTGAAGCAGGCTTGGTGGAGTCCAGTCTCTGTTCCAGTGGGCCGGGCCGTCCAAGCAACCGCTGGCGCCTCACCGACCTCGGCCGTCGTCGCTTCCCAGACAGTAGTGATCGCTTTGCGTTGGGCCTGCTGGAATCCATGCGGGCTGCGCTGCCAGAAGAAACGGTGCACGAACTTCTCAACCGACAGACTGAAGCCAAGGCAATCCGCTATCGGGATCATCTTGGGGCGGAGCCACTGCCCCAGCGGTTGGAACGACTGGCCGAGCTTCGCCGTGCAGAGGGATATGCCACCTATTGCGACCCTGACGAAGACGGGCGCAGCTGGCGACTTCAGGAATTGACCTGTTCGTTGCAACGGATCGCCGAAGAATTCCCAGCGGTGTGTGATCAGGAGCTCCTACTGATCCGCCGCACCATTCCGGACTGCAGCGTGGAACGGGTTCACTGGAGATTGGAGGGCGGTCATACCTGCGGTTTCCGGATTACCCCCCTGGAGAGCTGATGGCGGTCGACCCAGACGTGGTGGCACGAATCGACGCCACACTGCTGCCCCAACTGGATCGACACCACCTGCGTTTGCTGGTGCATTGCCTCGACAGCTTTAGGGCCATGGTGCCGAGCAAAGACGGAGGGCTTCCCGATGCCGCCAGCCGCCGCCGATGGTGTGAGCAGCAGCCATTGGTGGTCGAAGACCCCACCTTTCTGCGCTCACTGCTGCTGCAACTCGAGGGAGCGGGCCAGCAACTCAGCGACCTAGCGAGGCAACTCAACAAGCAACCGCTTGAACTCACCCTCGATGATCTGATCACCGCAGCTGTGGCCCGCTGCCATCATCAACTTCAACCCGGATCCAACGATGACGCTTGAGATCGCCGATGCACTCAGCTTTTTCCGCCTGAGCTGTGGCCGCTGGACCTCTCAGCGCAGCCAACACCATCTGCTGCACCGTCGCGCCGAAGCAGGTGCGTCCTTCATCGTTGTTGAGGAATTACAGAAGGGCGACGAGCGTCTGGCCGAAATCGCTGCACGAAACAATGAATCCGTGGAGCGGATCATCGGCGGCTGCTGGGTGCGGTGGAGCGGTTCGATGGCGTGGGATCGGGCCGGAGAATCCCACGAAGATCAAACGATGTTCGGCCTGATCCCGACGGATGAAGCTGGCCGCAGCGGTTTGCTTCTTCGGGATCGCGGGTACGCCGAGAAGGCTCCGGTGGCTGGGGAGTTCCGCATGGATGCTGAGAACGGTCTGATCCTCACCACCGACTACGAAATGATGAGTTCCCTGGAGCGGTTCTGGTTCGCCGGGCCCAACCTGCGGCTGCGGACCAGCACCGTTCAGGGACTGTCGAACAACGCCTCGTTCTGCATGGAGACCCGGCAACTGGACGACACCTCAGTTCCAACGGAAATCCCAGCAACCAGCGCCAAAGCACTTGCTCCATTCGGGTGGTAAGCACAAGTACTTAGGCCATGTATTACGGCATGTAATCCCTGTTCAGGCAGCTGAAGAAAGGGCATCAACCACTTCTACGATCCCCGGCAGTGGATGCTGTAGCTCGCGTGGCCATTCCTCTTCTGGAGTACGCACCAATCACCCAGAACTCGCTGAGAACTGGTGTGCCCAACCTGCGTGTCGGATCAGATGAGGGCTCGAGGGCTTACTCCCTGGACATCGCCGATGACAGGGACAACTTCGACACGGTGGTGGAAAGTGCCTACCGGCAGATCTTCTTTCACGCCTTCAAAAGCGATCGCGACGTCAACCTTGAGTCCCAGCTCAAGGATGGTCAGATCACCGTTCGCGACTTCATTCGTGGCCTGACCCTGTCAGACACGTTTCAGCGAACCTTCTACGGCTTCAACAGCAACTACAAGGTGGTGCGCCATCTGTGCGAGCGCATCCTCGGCCGCAAGGTCAATGGCAAAGGCGAGGAGCTGTCCTGGTCGATCGTGATTGCCACCAAAGGACTTCAGGGTCTGGTGGATGTTCTGATGGACAGTCAGGAATATTTAGACACCTTCGGTTACGACACCGTCCCCTACCAACGCAATCGGGTACTTCCTGGTCGCGACCTGGGAGAAACGCCCTTCAACATCACCACGCCCCGCTACGACGAGTACTACCGCGGCATCCTGGGCTTCCCCCAGATCATCTTCATCGGCGGGCCAGCAAAGAGAGTTCCGGCACGGGCCAAAATCAAAAAAGGTGGTTCACCGGCCGACTACATGGATTGGGCCAAAGACATTCCCAATCCACGCATGTCTGGAGGATCAACTGGCACAGATATGGACTACATGGCCAAGGTTCCGTACCGCAGCATCGGCCGCTGAAGCAGCGATTGCCAGAACGTCAAAAGCGGGGCTGAAGCCCCGCTTTTTTTATGGCCAATGCAACGGGTGAGTCTCCCCAGAGGTGCTTCAGGGTCAGGATCCACTGACCCCTGGGCTCTTCATTGTCCGAAAAAGAATTTTTGGGCGCAGAATTGATCCCGAAGCAATCCTGGAGAGCGGACGTGACCCAATCCCTGTCATCCCTGGCACGTCTGACCTTGCGTCAGCTGCGTCAGATCGCCAGTGATCTGGGAGTGCCGCTGTACAGCCGCAAGAGCAAAGAGGCTCTGGTCGGTGAAGTGGCCGAGCGCCAAGAAAAACGCAACGGCGACCTCAAGGCCATCGAGTCGGAGCTGAGTGCTCCCGTGGTTGAGAGCAGCAATACCCGAGTGGTGTTTCTACCCCGTGATCCCCAGTGGGCATATGTGTTCTGGGAGATTTCTGAAAGTGACCGAAAAGCGGCACAGAAGCAGGGAGCAAGCCGACTTTGTCTGCGCCTGGCCGATGTGACCGGTATGCAGGACGGCAGTGCCCACCCCCACACGCTTCAGGAAGTTCCTGTCGATAGCCACAGCACAGAGTGGTATCTCCCTGTCCCCTTGTGCGATCGCGACTATCGCGTCGAACTCGGCTACCGCATCGGCAGCACCTGGATGTCGCTGGCGTTCTCCTCGATTGCTCGCGTACCTGCGCTGCATCCGAGCGAACAGATCATGGACCAGTTCGTTCCCTTCAGCCTCGACGCTGCTCCCGCTCCCGCTGAGCCCGCACCCATGCCTCCCGCGGAAGCAAGCAATAACAGTGGATTGCATGAACGGCTTTATCAGAGTGCAACGGTGCAGTTCCGTCGTCGCCGGGTTGGTTCCGAGGAATTCCAGGAAGGAAGCAACTCCGATCTCGATCGCTTCGGCATGAGCGACTCAGGCATCGGCCTCTGGGCCAGCGGTCGCAACGAATCCGGCATTGGCGGTGTGCAGGCACGCCAACGCTCCTTCTGGCTTGTCGCCGATGCGGAACTGATCGTCTATGGAGCCACAGATCCATCGGCCCGTCTCACCATCGGTGGAGAAGATGTGCCTCTCTCCAACGATGGCACCTTCCGCATTCAGGTTCCCTTCCGGGATGGGGAGCAGATGTACGCGATCGAAGCCACAGCTGCCGATGGCGAACAAAAGCGCAACATCACTCTCAACTTCGAGCGTCAGACGCCGGAAGACAACAGCAATCCCGCCAGCGAAGCCCGCCTCGAGTGGTTCTGAAGTCCTCCGAAAGCAAAGCACCGGCAAAACTGCGATTCTTCGTCGCCATCACCCCCCTTGCCGGGGCAATGATGTTTCCGATTGTTGTTCCCATCGTGATCAACCGTTTCGGGATCAGCTCAGGAGTGCTGACCGCACTGCTCCTCAGCGGCCTGTGGTTCATTGCCATGCTCAAAACGTCTGAGATGCCGCACTGACCGAGTACAGGAGCAATCGTTGAATCAAGGGGAACACTGAAAGCAATTGCTTTGTCTCAAGGCCGTTGAGACCGCTCCCACTGTTCCTGGCCCTGACCCTTTGCTGTGGCTGCAGCCAACAGGGGAGATTGCTCGGTGCTCCTGCACCTGATCTCGGTAATGCCGTAGGGATCGACGTTGCATTCAATCAACGCAATGGCAGTCGCTACCACTCACCGCTGACAGACGAGTGGCGCAACGGCGATGACCTGGAACAACTCCTGATTGAAGCCATTGATGAAGCCGAACAAAGCGTGCAAATGGCGGTTCAGGAGCTGACGCTGCCGCGGGTTGCCGTGGCTCTGATCCGGGCGCAACGGCGTGGAGTAAGGGTGCAGATCGTGCTCGAAAACACGTACAGCACTCCCTGGAGTGAGCAGCAGGTCACCCATCTTCCGAAGCATCAGCGGCACCGCTGGAACCGGCTGAACCGGCTGGCTGATGCCAACCGTGATGGCATCACAACCCCTGGCGAGGCCCATCAAGGTGATGCCGTTGCGCTGCTGAAGGAGGCCAGAGTTCCGCTTCTGGACGACACGGAGGACGGCAGCCGCGGCAGTGGTCTCATGCACCACAAATTTTTGATCCTTGACCAGGCCATCGTGATCACCGGAAGCGCCAACTTCACCAGCTCAGGGATCCATGGCGACGCTGATGCCAGCAAGAGCCGCGGCAACGTGAATCACCTGCTGCGCTTGAACAGTGCAGAACTGGCCAACATTTTTCGCGTGGAATTCGAACAACTCTGGGGCGATGGCCCTGGAGGAGCAAAAGACAGTCGATTTGGACGTGGCAAGCACTCCAGTGGAGTCCAGCGCACAAGAGTGGGAAACAGTGAGGTGGAGGTGCTGTTCACGCCCCATTCCAAACATGATCCCAACAATGGACTGAACTGGCTCAGCACACTTCTCAGCTCAGCCAAACAACACATCGACATGGCGTTGTTCGTCTTTTCAGCACAGCAACTTGCTGATGTCGTGCAGGTGAGAGCAGAAGCGGGGGTCAAGATTCGACTCCTGGCTGATCGCAGTTTTGCCAGTCGGTTCTATTCCGAAGTGCTCGACTTGCTTGGGGTGGCTTTACCAGATCAAAACTGCAAACTTGAACCAGACAACCAGCCGTTTGAGATTCCATTGCACGGTGTAGGAACACCACGCCTGGCACGCGGTGACAAGCTCCATCACAAGTTCGCTGTCATTGACAACCAAACAGTGATCACTGGTTCATTTAACTGGTCCCCGTCTGCCGCCCACACCAACGATGAAACACTGCTGGTGATTCACTCTCCCCAACTCGCCAAACACTTCACCCGAGAAATGGATCGCCTCTGGGACACGGCTGATCTGGGGATCACTCCGCACATCCAACGCAAACTCGACCGACAAAAGATCCGCTGCGGCGATGGCGTGGAGAGGGATTGAGAAGATCCGACGAGAAGAAAGAGAAAATTAGATATAAAGCGATCAATCTCAACAAGCCTTGTACGCTGTGGCGAAATCGTTAAAAGCAGTAGATGTCTCAATTCGTGAAAGAGCTATCTCAACACTTACCTCAGCACAGAGATGTTTTCGGGCTCAACATATTCGCCGACTCCTCTGTCCCCACACATAAGCTGGAACATACGGCCAATATCCTCTACCAATATTTAGATAACGACGAGAATGGCAAAGTCGACAATAGCAAAGTGCTAAGGGCACTTATTAAAAGGAATGGAGGAATGATCATCAACGCCACTCTTCAAAGCGAAGAAACGCTCGAGCCAAAATATAGGAACATTACCGAGAAATATGACTTTAATTACAGTCGACTTTATACCGATGAAATCAGGCCAGAAGGCTCAGGATTTCGACAGGGTTCTGATCGATTTGATGCAACGCTCGAAGAGGTTCTACATATGATCACGAAGCAAGGATATGGCTTTGCATATCCTTCGGTTTTTGGATTGGCGGAATACTCGTTACCAGAAGGCGAAGAGACTTCGTTATTAAGCAATGCCGTTCGACGATCAAGGGGTGGGATTAACGATGACGCAAGGAGCGGTTATCCAGAAGAGGCTTGGTATCGACGCTATGACAACGATTGCGAATGGGAATGCATTGCGACAGAATATATCTACTGGGGAATAACATCATTTTTAGGCGGCCAAGATTATTCTTGCATGGATTTTGACAAAGTTTGCGATGACCAGCCTGATCGAGGCACGGCTATATCTGACGAATGGGAACTGAATACCGCAAATAAGATCAAAGACAGAGACAGTGCCCTTTATGAATTATTGACCGAAAGCAAATATGATCTGCCTACGATTTTACCTAACGGGAATTACTCTCCTAGCAACAATCAAAACGAAACATCGATCAAAACAATAGCCTTACCCCTTACATTCAACAAAAAATCAGCAGACAAAATCACAAACTTCAACCCTTCAACCGACACACTAGAAATCGATACCCATAGCTTCGGGATAGATATTGCTGCCACCTTTGCTATTGGCAAAAACAAGAAAAAAGTCAAAAAGAAACTTGCCAAGCAAGACTTTGACTTCCTCTATGACCAGAACAAAGGCGGGCTCTACTTCAACGAAAATGGCTCAGATAAAGGCTTTGGCAATGGTGGCATCATTGCCATCCTCAAAGGTGCTCCTGATCTGACTGCCGAGAATTTAGAGTTCGTCTGAAGACACAAAAAAGGAGGGAGAATGACTCCCTCCTGAACATGAAGGATTGAATCCAGCGATTGAGTGAATGGATCAACTCACTTGCCCTTCGGCAAACGGCCTCCATTGCAGAAACGAACGGCTTGGGCATTAGTACGACCAGCTGCAATGACCTCCTCGACACATCCGTTAAAAGCTTTGCTCTCTTGCTTCACAGCACAGAGGCCAAAGGCGATAGCAGCTAGGGAGATCGCGGAGACAACGGTGGCCGAGATCTGAATCACCCCATAAGCAAGCATCGCCTTCTGCTTGCCAGCGCAGGTTTTCTTGGGCTTCGAGTCCTGGCTGGAAGCGGACTGCTCAGTCATGTCGAGGTTTAATGCTGCTGCGACCTTAAGGACTGAGCAGGAGACCTCCAGCGCCGGCGCAGACGAGATAACCGCCCTGCTTGATTGAGGCTGCAGGAAACCCCATCCGGAAGGATGGACAAGCGACAAGTCCTCGCCTGGACTAAGCAAAAATGCTCAAAAACCTCTTTGGAGCTGCATTTTGCACACCGCGCGGTGACCGATTCAGCACCCCACCTCAGCCTTCATCGTCAATATTGCCGAAATAGTATTGGCCCATGGATTCCAAGTTGAAAGCAGCGCTTAGCCGGTGCAACGAGGAGGAACGGGAAGCTGTCGAACGATGGTTCAAGAGCTTCCAAGCCATCGGCGTATCCAAACGGAATGGCATGTCTGTGGCTCGCGGCGCAGCGACGTCCTGCCCAATTCCGTGAATCACTCCGGCTGTTCACTCTCAGCCATCAGCAGAGCCAAGCAATCAATTGACTAAGTCGAACCCAGACATACCATTTACCACCTAAACCAC
>CAJWLE010000047.1:0-11198 GCA_913042965.1 uncultured Synechococcus sp. | reverse complement strand
AAAAAGGAGAACTGGGGACCATCAGAACCCCTTTATCAGGTGCTGCGTGGACTGCTGCGCAATCAGGCCCCCGAGAAAGCAAGCCATGATCCGACTGCCTGGCAGACCCAGGGGCGCCGCCCCCGCGTGAACCTGCTCGGGCCCTCCCTGCTTGGCTTCCGTTGCCGCGATGACGTGCTGGAAGTGCAAAAGCTGCTCACCATGCATGGCATTGATGTTGGCGTGGTGGCTCCTCTGGGGGCGGGCGTCGGCGACATCCGTCGCCTGCCGCAGGCGGACCTGAATGTCTGCCTGTATCCCGAAGTGGCCGAATCCGGCTGCAGCTGGCTGGAGCGAACCTTCGGGATGCCCTTCACCCGCACCGTGCCGATCGGGGTCGGCGCCACCCACGACTTCCTTGTCGAGCTGCATGGACTCCTGGGGATGACTCCTCCCTCCGCAGAGGAGGGCTACCGCCGCTCGCGACTGCCCTGGTACTCGGAATCGGTGGACTCCACTTATCTCACCGGCAAGCGGGTGTTCATTTTTGGCGATGGCACCCACGCGCTGGCAGCGGCCCGCATCTGTAGTGAAGAACTTGGATTCACCGTGGTGGGGCTCGGCACCTACAGCAGGGAGATGGCGCGACCAATGCGGGCCGCCGCACGGGAGCTTGGGCTTGAAGCGCTGATCAGCGACGACTATCTGGCCGTGGAGGCCGCCATGGCTGACGCCTCTCCTGAACTGGTGCTGGGCACTCAGATGGAGCGCCACAGCGCCAAACGCCTGGGCCTTCCCTGCGCCGTGATCAGTACACCAATGCACGTTCAGGACGTTCCGGCGCGCACCAGCCCCCAGATGGGCTGGGAGGGAGCCAATGTGATCTTCGACTCCTGGGTTCACCCACTGATGATGGGGCTGGAGGAGCACCTGATCGGCATGTTCCGCCACGACTTCGAATTTGTGGATGGGCATCAGAGCCATCTGGGGCAGGCCGGTGGAACCGGCATGGGATCAGAGCAGGCCACAACATCCGAAAGCACTCCAAATGAGTCGGATCTGATCTGGACCGCCGACGGTGAAGCTGAACTGAACAAGATCCCCTTCTTCGTCAGAGGGAAGGTGCGGCGAAATGCCGAGGCCTACGCCAGACAAGTGGGCTGCCGAGAGATCAGCAGCGAGACGCTGTATGACGCAAAAGCCCACTACAAAGCATGAGCATTTGCACTCAATTATTTTTAATTAATGCAAAGAAATGTGCGGCCTGGCTGATGTCAGCGGGAGCAGATCTATCGATTACCGGTGAAATCTGCCCCTTGAACATCGGCTGCTGTTGAATGAAAACAACTTCCCCATGAACGTCACGGCATGACCACGACTCTGACCCGGCCGACAGATGGCGAAGGCAGTGTGCAGGTCCATCAGGACCCCGCCATGAATATTGAGGAGGAAACCCTTGTCATCGCTGTCTATGGCAAAGGCGGCATCGGTAAATCCACCACCTCATCAAACCTTTCGGCCGCCTTTTCAAAATTGGGGAAGCGGGTTCTGCAGATCGGCTGCGACCCGAAGCACGACAGCACCTTCACCCTCACCCACACGATGGTGCCAACCGTGATCGACATCCTGGAGGAGGTTGATTTTCACAGCGAAGAGCTCCGCCCGGACGATTTCGTCTTCACGGGCTACAACGGTGTGCAATGCGTGGAAAGCGGTGGGCCACCAGCAGGCACCGGCTGTGGCGGCTATGTGACCGGGCAGACGGTGAAGCTGCTGAAGGAACACCACCTCCTGGAAGACACCGACGTGGTGATCTTTGACGTTCTGGGTGATGTGGTGTGCGGCGGCTTCGCAGCGCCGCTTCAGCACGCCAATTACTGCCTGATCGTGACCGCCAACGATTTCGATTCGATTTTTGCGATGAATCGAATCGTTCAGGCGATCCAGGCCAAGGCGAAAAACTACAAAGTTCGCCTTGGCGGCGTCGTAGCCAATCGGTCCGCCGACACCGATCAGATCGACAAGTTCAATGCCCGCACCGGTCTACGGACCATGGCCCACTTCAAAGATGTTGATGCCATCCGTCGATCACGGCTGAAAAAGTGCACCATCTTCGAAATGGATGATGACGATGAAGCCGTTCAGGCCGTGCGCAACGAATACCTGCGTTTGGCCCAAAACATGCTGGACAACGTGGAACCCCTTGAAGCCGTTTCACTGAAGGATCGAGAGATCTTTGACCTGCTGGGGTTCGACTGAATCAGATCCCCACCAGCTGCATCGACAGCTCCCAGACCCGACGGGCTGTAACCGGATCGGTGGCTTGTTCAGACAGCTCCTGGCTGAACTGCTGCCCATTTTTTTTCTGGCGGTTGCCCCAGCTCCAGTGCACGCCCGATTGGGCGAACTCCGGGTTGGCCACAACATCGGCGACCCGTTCCCCTGCTAGCGCCTGCGAGACATAGCCTCCGGTGATGTTCTTCTGGAACCAGGGGAAGATCTTCCGGAAAGCTCTCGGGGTATTGCGAAATAGGGGCGTGTCCGCCACACATCCCGGGTAGAGCGAACTGAAGGTGATTCCCGTCTCAGCATGCAGACGACGGTGAAGCTCCTGGGTTGTGATCATGTTGCAGAGCTTGCTGTCTTTGTAGGCCTTCCCGGGCTTGAACCGTTTCCCGTTGGCCATCGTCAGCGGTTGCTTAAACCCAGCTTCGAAGCCGGTGAGATCCCCCAGATCCGCCGGCGCCGGTATCGGGATCCGTCCCCCCAGCTCCTTGGAATTGGCCGTCACGGTACCGAGAATCACCACCCGCTTTGCGGGATGGCTGGAGGCCTTGAGACGCTCCAGCAGCAAGTGCACCAAGAGGAAATGGCCAAGGTGGTTTGTGGCCATGGAGATTTCGAAGCCCTGAGGAGAACGCTCCGCCTTTTTCAGTTTCGGCTTGTAGACAGCGGCATTACAAACGCAGACATCAAGGCGATCAGGGAGCGTTGCAACAGCATTCCGAATGCTGTCCAGATCACCCAGATCCATCAGCACGTGCTGGAGGCGCTGTTTGGGTAGATCAAGCTCATCTGCCGCAGCTGCCGCCCTCTGGGGACTGCGATTTGCCGTGATCACGGTCCAGCCGCGATTCACAAGCGCCTTGGTTGCATTGAGGCCGACCCCCGATGTGGTGCCAGTAATCAGAACAGTGCCGGGATGGCCAGTCATCACAAGGGGCTAAGCAAGATTTCAGTCTGCCGTTCTCAAGGCTCCATCCCATGGAACGCATTGATGAATCTCAACGCCAAACAACGCGTAGACGGTTGGGCGCGATCCATTGATCTTGGTTTTCGAGCAATCGCTGTTCACCCCCGAGGGTGAACAGTCGATCAAAACCCGACTGAAGCGATTCGAGCTTCGCGGTTTCCACAGCCACAACTGCCGCGATCTCACCGTGGCGTTCAAGCCTCTCCTGATAGGCCACCGATAGACGAACAACGCTGACGCAACCGAGCAAGATCAGGCCGACCTTGGCTCCAAGAGCGATCAGGCTGCAGTGAAGTTCCTGACGATCAAGCTTCCGCTGGATCAATGCAGCACGATCAGCCGCCGTGACGGACTCAACCGATCGAGGCGACTGGTTCGTCTCCTGCCGCGGTTCAACTGGATGAAAGGAGCGAGCAGAAGACGCCGTCAACGCAAGGGATCAGATGTCCGCTTGTAACGCAGCGAACAGCCGCTGCCAAGACTCACGTCACCCCTGATTGCAATCAAGCCTCGTAAAGACTGATCGAAAGACGCAGGGCCAGAACAGCGGCATGGGCGGCCACCACGAGGGCAATGAAGATTTCTGGCGTGGTTAGGGCAGTGCTCATGAAGCAAAAGAACCAATCAGCTCCATTCTTCTCCATAAGGATGGCTAGAGGCCATCATTCGCAAAGGCCTGTCACACCACTCGATGGAACCGGTCCAGATCAATGCCGCGATGATCCGGCGTCTCGACCTCTCTCCCCTGGAGGTCTGGAGCAGTCGTCCCCTGGCGGAGCTGCTGGAGCAAGGGCCGGTTCTCGAGCTGAATTTCGACTGGCCCAGAGAAGCCACGGATCCAAGGGAGCTGGCGGAATGCCCGGAACCACGCCTCTGGGCCCTGCGAGCCGATGCCCGCTTTCCATGGTTACCGCTGCTGCTGGAGCGCGACCGGGGCAGCCTGATCCGCCATGTGGCCATGGTGGTTCCCCACAGCTTCAGCCGCAGTGAGGGACTGCGTTTCGAACCTCAGGCCCTGGAGTTGTGGATCACCCACCGAATGATGCAACTGGACGATCTCTGCAGCTCAACGCTGGGACGATCGATGCGGGGGAACCTCTCACAGATGGCCGCCGCCCTTGGCTACGAGCTGGATGAAAATTTCTGGAACCTGCTGAATTGATGGTTCAAGCCATCAGCAGATGGAGAGCACGGCGGCAGCTATCGATCGCCAGCACAATGGCCAGCCCTCGCAGCAAACGCACCAGCAGCGTGGCATCGAACTGATCCAGTCGACTGGCCGTCGACTGGGCCGCGATCGCCGCCACCCCGCCAAGCAGCAACCCCATCCAGGGAACTCCACGGCTTTCATGCAGGAACTGCAGGGACGCGGCGGTGGCGGAGCAGAAGACTGCCACCGTGCTCAGACGCACGGCGCGATGGATCGGCAAACCGAGCGGTCCGCTCATCAGCGGCACCATCACCAACCCGCCACCCAGGCCGAGCATGCCCGCGGTCCATCCAGCGATACAACCCACACCCCCCAGCCAACCAATGGCCTGCTCTTCACCTGGCTCAGCAGACTCCTCTGAGGCGGGCCGATCGCGAACGACAAAGGCCAACACCACATAGATCAGTGTTTGCATCGCCAGCAGAATCCAACCGGAGACCAGTCCAGCCAGACCGCCGAACAGCAAGGCCGAACCAAACGCGGCCCCACCGATGACGACGCTGGATCGCAACGGCAACGAGCCGCTGCGGAGATGGGCCACAAGACCGGCGAGAGCCGTGGGGACGATGGCGAAGCTGCTGGTGGCCAGGGCTTGATGGGGCGGAAGATTCAGCCAGAGCAGCAGGGGGGCGAAAATCAAACCGCCCCCGATTCCCAGAAGACCGGCGAGTCCGCCGGCGAACAAACCGAGCCCGATCAGCAGAGGAATATCCCACCAGGGCAGCACCGCAACCACTCGCGCAGGAACACCAGCATGCCGACCACCGCAACCTGGGGACGACTTTTGCCCAGTTTTACAAGCGATGGGCGCACCCAGATGGTGCTGGACCGTCTTCTGCTGGAGCAGACGATTCATACCCCTGTTCTGCGTTTCTACCGCTGGGATGGTCCCTGGTTGTCGCTGGGTCGACATCAGCGGAGCTGGCCTGAACACTGGACCGACCTGGCGCGTAGCAACCAGATCGGACTGGTCCGAAGACCCAGCGGTGGTCAGGCTGTGCTGCATGCCGGTGGACTCACCTATGCCCTGATCTGGCCGTCAGCTCCGCGCCGCCGCCGTGAGGCCTATCGACAGGCCTGTCAGTGGCTCATCCATGGGTTCGCAGCCCTTGGGATGCCCCTGCACTTCGGCGATGAGCCTGCAGGACTGAGCGAAGCGAACTGCTTTTCCAGCTGCACGGCTGCCGACCTTGTCGATAGGCAGGGCATCAAACGCGTCGGCAGTGCACAACGCTGGCTGCATGGGCGACTCTTGCAGCACGGAGAGATCCTGCTGGATCCGCCACAGGCTTTGTGGCAAACGCTGTTTGGATCACCTGCTCCACCACCGGCAGAACTCGAGCCCCACAAACTGGAAACGACCCTTGTGGAGGCATTCAAGGGAAGCTGGCCAGACCTGAGCTGGCGAGAGCAGCCACTCAATCCAGGGGAACTTCAGGCGCTGGAGGCGTCAGTGGCGGAAGAGCCGGAGCTGACCTCCATGGAACCCACGATCTGAGGGAGCACGACCAATCCCAAGGGGTAGTTGTTGCGCTTGCGCGCCTCTTCGAGAATTGGCGCCGGAAGCCGCACCCCCAATTGCTTCAGAACGGCCTCGCCAAGATCCATGCGGTCGATCGTTCCGCTTGGCAGTCCAGCAGGGCTGAGAACCAGCAGCCGTCCATGTTCCGACTCTTCAAGAGCCAGCACGGCCTGCCACAAGGGAGCCTTGTCCTCGATCGAAGGGAGGCTGGAAAGGGGTTGCAGATGATCGCCGATGCGGTGGTCATCCCAATGCTGAACGGGTAGATCCCGAAGAGGACGGTCGTCGACCCAGCCCAACCAGCGACCACCGCGGCAGACCAACACCCAGTCAGCTCCCCGTTGGTTTTCATTGTCCTGGAGCCGAAGCTGACTGAGTCTTCTCAGAGTCTGATCCGACTCCAGCACCCGGAATCGACGACCGGCAGCATCAGCGACCCGCGTGTCTTTGAGCACCTTCTGCAACATGAGCATCTGGGTCTGACTGCGGTTGGCTCCAAGCCCGAACCAACCGATCAGCATCAGCATCAGACCGTTGAATCCGCCACCCTGAAACAACAACACGCCACCGAGAAGAATCATCAACGTGGCGAGAGCGCGGCCTGACGCCGAAGCCACCTGAACGCCACGTTGCTGCGAACCACTGAACTTCCATACGAGAGCTTTCAGGATCAAGCCTCCATCCAGCGGCAAGCCTGGAAGCAGGTTGAACAGGCCCAGCATCAGATTGAGCAGGCCGATCTGAGTGCAGAGCAATGGCAGGACAGGACTGATCTGAGTGGAGGGGCCAGCGGCCATGAGCAGTGCAAGCGCCAGCAGGAGACTCACCAGCGGCCCGGCCGCCGCAATTCGCAGGCTTCCCATCGCCGTGTCGCAGTCCTTCTCCACCCGTGCAATGCCACCGAGGTGAAACAAGGTGATGCTGAGTACCTTCACTCCCTCGCGAACTGCCATCAAGGCATGGCCGAGTTCATGCAGAAGCACCGAAGCGAAGAGGAGCAGGGCCGTCGCCAGGGCCAGGGCCCAGCTGATCGGAACCGAGACCTCCGTGGACATATCCACGGAGTACCTGCCCTGAAAGAGGATCGTGAAAATCGCCAATGAAAACAGCCAGCTGGGCTGGATCCGCAGCGGAACTCCCCGAAAGGTCAGAACCGTCCAGCCATCTCCCATAGCCGCAGTCACGTCCTCGCCACAGGGGCGTGTTTTCGAGGATCCTAGGAAGACCGATCCCGGCAGCCATTGGCCGATCACCGAACCATGCCAGCCCTGAAGATTTGTGGTCTCACAGATCTTGGCCAGGCCCTGGCCATAGCGAAACTCGGTGCTGATGCGATCGGCGTGATCGGTGTCCCTGACACACCGAGATACCTGGCTGATGCACCTCGAAGGGCACTATTTGAGTGTTTGGAGCAACTGGCACCGCAATTGCAGCGTGTCTGGGTTGTCGCGAACGCGACCGAGGACACCATCAACAAAGGGTTGTCTGGTGCTGGAGCTCCGACGGTGGTGCAGCTCCATGGCGATGAGTCCCCCGAAACCTGCCTCAACCTGCGTCAAAGACATCCCGAAACCAGGTTTTGGAAAGCTCTGCGGCTTAGGACACCCGATCAACTCAACAGCGTTGAGCCCTACATGGATGCGGTTCATGCGCTGCTGCTGGATGCCTGGAATCCCGATCAGCTCGGTGGCACGGGGCATCGTCTTCCCCTGGACTGGCTTGCTGAAGCAGATCTCCCCCTGCCTTGGTGGATGGCGGGGGGCGTGAGCGCGGAATGGATTCCTGAATTACTGGCGCAAGTCAATCCTGATGGCCTGGATGCCTCAAGCCGACTGGAGATCCGACCAGGCTGGAAGGATCTGAACAAGGTGGCAGCGCTGGTGGAAGCGATCAGGTGCTCAGCAGAGATTCCTGCTGACGGATGAGCTCAAAGAACTCCTGCTTCAGGCTCGGATCGTGGCGGAAATCACCGCGAACAACGGAATTGATCATGCTGGTCTGGGGCTCCTTCACACCCCGCCACTTCATGCAGTAGTGCTGCGCCTTCACGATGATCCCCAAACCCTGAGGCTCGCAGAGCTTTTCAATTTCATCAGCAAGGATCATCACCGCTTCCTCCTGGATGTGGGGTCGCGAGAACACCCAGTCGGCAACACGGGTGAATTTGGACAATCCGATGACGCGTGAACCAGGTTTGATCCCGATCCAGCAGTTGCCCATGATCGGCACAAAGTGATGTGAGCAAGCGGAACGCACCGTGATCGGCCCAACGGTGTAGATCTCATCCAGCTTTTTCACATTGGGGAAACTGGCCACCTTGGGCTGCTGGTGGTAGCGCCCTTTAAACACCTCCTGGAGGTACATCTTTGCGACGCGCTCAGCCGTCTCATGGGTGTTGTGATCGTTATCGATATCGATCACAAGGCTGCGCAGCAGCTCGCGAAACTTATCAGCCACTTCGTTCTGAAGCTCAGGCAGCTCACCTGGCTCGATGAAGTCGGCGATGTTGTCGTTCGCCAAAAACGAATGTCCAGACGCAAGCAGACGTTCTCTGATCCTGGCCGAGACCTTGGGACTCAGTTTTTTGCCGCCGAAGGCAGCACCGGTGGAAACGAAAGGGACGGTGGTGGTCATGACTGTTCGTTTAAAAGGCGCCGGTGGACGGCATAAGGGTTAAATCTTCAATGACCTGATTGGAGGGTTGTTCCACCAGGTTCACCAGTGCATCAGCCGCCTGATCGACGGAAAGCATGGCATGACGATCGAAATCGCTATGTACGGATTCCGCGTCCCACAGCGGAGTGTTGACAGCACCCAGGGTGAGGGTGCAAGCGCGGATTCCGTTTCCACGCTCCTCTTCTGCAAGACAACGGGTGAAGCTGGCCAGAGCTGCTTTGGTGACGCAGTAGGCCCCCCATTGTGGGAAGGCGTTGCGAGCGGCATGGCTGCTGATGTTAATCACCAACCCACCCCCGTTTCGCATGGCTGGAACCACTGCAGCGCAGACCTGAAAAACACTTGTCAGGTTGAGCTGCAGCAACCATTGCCAACGGCTCAAGGGCATGCCCAGAAGATCACCGGTATAAGCGGCGCCGGCGTTGTTGATCAACACCGATGGAGGCTCCCCCTGCTGCAGTAATGCTGCAACTCCGGAAGCGATCGAGTCGGGATTGGTTAGATCAAGTCGCTGGCAAGCAACCTCAACACCACAACCCCTGCAGGAATGAGCAAGATCCTCCAACTCATCCCCGCTGCGGGCAATCAACATCAGGTTCCAACCCCTGGCTGAAAGCAGTTCAGCGGTTCGTCGTCCGATACCTCGACTCGCGCCTGTAATCAGAGCCGTTGGCAAGCCTTATTTGCAAACCACAACAGTTTAAGCGGCACGTCCCGGAACCTGTGAAGAATCTTCTAGGTAGCGGCCCATTGTTCGGAACTTTTGGTAACGAGCGTCACGCAAATCCTGTTCTGAATATTCGAGCAGCTGCGACAGATGTTTTTCCAAGGCTGCCTTGAGCGTTTGCCCAGCCTCCAGGGGGGCCCAGTTGTTACCACCCGCCGGCTCAGGCAACACTTCATCCACCACGCCGAGCTCGATCAGATCTGGGCCCGTGATCCGCAGTGCAGCAGCAGCATCCGGAGCCTTGGCCGCATCGCGCCAGAGAATCGAAGCGCAGGCCTCAGGGCTTGCAACGGTGTAAACGCTGTGCTCGAACATCAACAGGCGATCCGCAACCCCGATCCCGAGGGCTCCACCTGAACCGCCCTCACCGATCACTGTGGCAATCACCGGCACTCTCAGCCGGAACATTTCGCGCAGATTCACGGCAATCGCTTCGCCCTGCCCCTGCTCCTCAGCCTGCAGCCCTGCATAGGCTCCGGGCGTATCGATGAAACTCAGGATCGGAAGACGAAAACGATCGGCATGGTCCATCAGCCGCATCGCCTTTCTGTACCCACCTGGAGTTGCCATCCCGAAATTGCGGGCCACATTTTCCTTTGTGTCACGCCCCTTCTGATGCCCGATGAGCATCACTGGCTGATCACCAAGGCGTCCGACTCCTCCGATCAGGGCCTGATCATCGTTACCGCGGCGATCGCCATGAAGCTCAATCCAGTCCTCACAGAACATTTGGATGAAATCCAACGTGCTGGGGCGATGCGGGTGCCGAGCCACCTGGATCTTCTGGGCAGGCGTCAGATTCTGAAAAATCTCATGACGACGTCTTGCCGCCAGTGATTCCAGCTGATGCAGCTGCTGGGTGACATCAACCTCGGAATCCCTGGCAAGCTGACGGATCTGCTCGATCTGCTGCTCTAGCTCAACCAGTGGCTTCTCGAATTCGAGCAGAGGGCGACGGGGCATGACGTGAATTCAGGCGACGGAGATCTGCAGGGAGGGGCTGATGTTCAACGTGGAAAAACCATGGCGTACCGAGGCTGCACCGATGAAATCCATCTTCTCCAGGGTGATGTTGTTGCGACCCCAGCTGAAGTTCGTGTGGCAGCGCTCGAATTCCAGAAGCATCGCTTCCGCGAAGCAGGCAAACATCTGACGCTGGGGCTTCTCCATCTCAGCAAGCTGCATCATCGTCCAGCCGATGTCGCGGCAGAACTCAACGATGCCTCCCTTCAGAACGTGAATACCGTTTCCTGCCACCTTGGTGTCCAGGTTTTTGGGATACCCCCCATCAATCATCAGACAAGGCTGGCGAAGGCTTGAGGGCTCGATCTCAAGTGTTTTGGGCATGCTTGCCACCCAAACCACCACATCGGCCTCAGGCAAAGCCTCCTCAAGGGACAGGATGCGACCACCACCGAGCTCGGTCTGCAAGTCCAGCAGCGGTTGCTGACGGCGGGCGACCAAGAGCAGTTCACCGACACCCGTGCGCATCGACAGCCAGCGGCATACGGCACTACCGATGTCTCCTGTGGCACCTACCACCGCAACCTTGGCCGTTTTGAGATCAATGCCAAGTGCAGGGGCGTTGTTCTCAACCTGACGCGCAATCACCCAGGCGGTGTGGGTGTTGCCAGTCGTGAAGCGCTCCCATTCCAACGTCGTGCTGCGGATCGTTTGGTGCTGGAGAAGGTTGAAATTTTCGAAAATGATTGATGTGAAACCCCCGAGCGCAGTGATGTTGATGCCCTTCTTCTGCGCGAGTTCCATTGCATTGAGGACCTTGCGCCGGGCCGTTTTGAACCGTCCCAACATCTCCGGCACAAAGCAGGAG
>CAJWLE010000046.1:0-11335 GCA_913042965.1 uncultured Synechococcus sp. | reverse complement strand
TACCTGGAGCACATCTTTAGAACAGCAGGGCTGGTCGCCTCAGTCGGTGGCGTTGATGGTGGCTCTGCAGCCGCTGCACTGGCGCCCATTGCTGCGTTGGTGGGGGCGTTGGCGCCATGTGGTCTCGCCGATCACGGCCCGTGAGTTGATCGCGTCCGGCTGGCAGGCCGGTCCAGGGTTGGGTGATGAGTTGCGGCGCCGGCGGCGTCTGCTGCTGGACCAGGGCCGATGACCGTGCGTGGCTGGTCCTGGATCACTCTGGCGCTGCTGATTTCAGCAGCTTTCGCGCTTCGCACGTTATGGCTGATTGATGCCACGGCCCTGTGGAGCGATGAGCTCTACAGCGTGGGTAAGAGCTTCCAGCCCAGCCTCGCTGAGCTCTGGTCGATGCTCCGCCAAGACACCCATCCGCCGCTGTACTACACGCTGCTTTGGGGCTGGGGGCATCTGGTTGGTCAGAACCCGGTCAGCCTGCGGCTGCTCTCCTGGTTGGCCTATCTGGTCGGAGGCGGTGTGATGGTGGCCCAGTCCCTGGTGTTGGCGAAAGGGGGGCGGCGGGTTGTTCCTCTGGCGTTGCTGCTGGCTTTCTGCAGTCCTTACCCGGTGCGCTTTGCGATCGAGGGCAAGAGTTATGCCCTGTTGGTGTTGTTGGTGGCGCTGGCCTGGTGGTGGCGACGGGCGCAGCGGCCCGCTCTCTATGGAATCGCTGCCGCTCTGGCGGGCCTCACCCATTTCTATGGCCTGTTTTTGGTGCTGGCTGCTGCGGTCTGGGATGGTCTGCAATCACGCCGACGGCTGGCGCTGGCGTCGGTGATAGCCGCCCTGCCCGCCTTGGCCTGGATTGGTTACGCCTCCGACTATTTGTTCAGCTCCCGATCGGGCAGCTGGATCGGGTCACCGGATTTCGCCCTGCTCGAGGAGACGCTGGCGCGTGGTCTTGGTCTCTGGCCCTTGCCGAAGCTTGCGATTTTCATTCTGTTGATCTGGGGGCTGCGTCGCTGGGGTGGGATGGCAGCGCTCCGCTGGCCGCGCCGCGATGTGCTCGATTCCAGCGGTCTGATCCCCTCGGGATTGATGGTGATCGGGGTGGTGCTGGTGTCCTTCATCAAGCCCCTGGCCTTCAGTCGTTATTTCGTTGTGCTGCTGCCGGCCATGGTGCCCGTGCTGGCTCTGATGATCAGCAGGCCAAGCTTCAACAGGTCTGGATTCAAGGTTGCTCTTGCCGCGCTTCTTGTGTTGCTTTTGAGCTGGTGGGGGCCCGGTTTTGCGGAACTGAATCCGGCAGCGGGAGGTGGGCGTGAACAGGATCAGTTCCGCTTAATGAGTCAACGCACCAGCGGATTGGCGGAGCGTTACAGCCCGCGCGCGCGTCTGCTCAACCTCAGTGATCGCATGGAACTGGCCATGGGTCGGATTCCAGCGGATCCAGTTCCATGGGGTGACCGCGATGAGCTGAAGCTGCGGCTGGCCACTCCACCGTTGCCGCAGGACCTGTGGCTGGCCAGCAGCGGCCCTCTACCGGCACTGAACCGCAAATTGCAGCCGTTGCAGCAGCAGGTGGAGCTCCATGGGTTCACCTGCCTGGACCGCTCCACCGACCTCAGCTATGCCCGGTTGCTGCAGTGCCGATTCGATGCCAAGGCCCTTCCCTGAGCAGTTGAGTTGCGGTGGTTTCGGGGCAGGCCAGCAGCAGTGGGCCGCAGGTCTGGGGATCCACCAACAGCTCCATGAGTCCTCGACTGGGGGGTTGATCCAGCTGGACCATGTGGTCCAGCAACCTCCAGCTGCGCCGATTGGCCGGGGCCAGGCTGCTGGCATGACCGTGCTCCAGCAGGTCCAGGGCATGGGGGTAGCTGGGAATGCCGTGGCTGAGCAGCGTCACCCGCCGTGTTGGGCTACTCAGCAGCATTTCCCCCAGATGGCCCAGCAGCCCAAAGCCCGTGATGTCCGTGCAGGCATGGATGCTGTCGCGGTGCGGCCTCAGCTGGTCCAACAGGTGGTGCTGACTGCAGCTCATCACGCCAATCACGCCATCCAGAACTGAAGCTGAGGTGGCACCTGCCATCGCAGCTGCAAACAGCACTCCGGTACCAAGGGGCCGGCTCATCAACAGCGCATCCCCCGCTTGGATGCCCCCTTTGCTCCAGGGGTGATGGCTGCGGCCGTTCACGCAGAGGGTCAGTTGCAGCCCCAGTTCTGCCGGTTGGGGCGATGCGCTTCGGGCCTCCAGCGTGTGGCCGCCGATGAGGGAAGCCCCCTGCTCCTCCAGCACCGAGCGCACCCCCGCGAGGGTCTGGGCCAGCAACTCCTGCTGTTCATGGCCATCGAGCAATGGCAGTGTCACCACGGCCTGGGCGCTGTGCACTGATGTTCCACAGGCCCAGAGATCAGAACTGGCATGGAGCGCCGTCAGACGACCGTTCAGCCAGGGATCACTGAGCAGGGCTGGGAATCCATCCACGCTCTGCAGGAGCGGTGGGTCGCCCTCGATCAGTGCTGCATCCTCGGGAGCTCCGCCCAGGCCAACCTGTTGCAGGGCTGCTTCCAGGGGCTGGGCAGCCAGTTTGGCGGCGCAGCCGCGACAGGCCATCGGGGTCTCGGGGTCCATGGCTCCGGCGCTGCGGAACCCCTCCATGAAGCGTTGATCGATGTGGCGTTTCCATTGCCACAAAAACGATGACGGCCCCAGTTGCCACGGCCCCCACCGGGCCCAGGCACGTCCCTGTTGGTCTCCGATTAGTTGTAGGGCTAAGCGCTGGGGACGCCAGGGTCGCAAGGTCTGGTTCGAGCATCGGGCCTCCAGGTTGTGGGCCAGCGGTTGGGCGGCCCGCACGGCCCAGACCCCGGAGGCGGGCCGAGGCGCATTGGCGACAACAGCGCAATCTCCCGCAGCAAAAATGTTCGTCGTTCCCTGCACTTGCAGGTAACGATCGGTGCGTACCCGGCCGTCGGGTTCCACCGGCAGTTCACTGGCTCCAAGCCAACTCGGTGCTCGACTGCCAGTGCAAAGCAGCAGGGGCAGCGATGAATCACCGGCGTCGCCCTCAGTCAGTTCAATGTCTGCCGCGCTGAGGATGTGACGTTCAAGCTTGTTCAGTTGATTGGGGTGGCTTTGCAACTGCAAGGGACGTTGGGGCCAGCGGCGTCGCAGGGCCAGCACAACTTCGACGCCGGCTGAGCCTGCCCCCACCACGCGAAAAGGAGTCCGGCTGTTGGGCTCCTGCGCCGCCAGGAAGGCCAGGGCCGGTTCCAGCGGTTTGATCGCCATGCCATCCGCGTTGCTGCTCCGGCTGACGGCACCCACGTTCAGGCTGAGCAGGCCGTAGGTCAGGGCCGGGCGATTGGTCAGTTGCAGCTGCTGCCGCTGTACATCCACCCCGCTGATCTCCGCTTGGATAAAGGCCACCCCGGCGCGATCGCACAACTGGCGCAGGTCGATCTCGACGACGTCACTCCTGTCGATGCCGGCGATCAAGGCCGGAACCATCCCGGAATACAGGGCTGAACCATGGCGATTGACCAGCACAATCCGACGTTTTGGCCGTCGTTTTGGCCGCATAGCCCATTGTTTGAGCAGGAGAGCGTGGCTGTGGCCCCCGCCAGCAAGTACAAGGGCCCCGTCGGTTGTCATGCGGGCTGCCTGTACCCCATGGGGTTGGCCTGTTGCCAGGCCCAGCCGTCGCGGCACATCTCCTCGAGGCTGCGGCGTGCCGTCCAGCCCAGAACTGTTTTCGCCCGTTCCGGGCAGGCTTGAAGCCTTGGCACATCGCCGGGGCGGCGTTCCACGAGGTCGTACGGAATGGTCAGTCCGGTGGCTGCTTCGAAGCCATTCACCACGTCCAGAACACTCAGCCCGGTTCCTGTGCCGATGTTCAGAGTCAGAATGCTTGGTGCGGGCTGATTGAGCAGGTGATCCAGGGTCACGGTATGGGCCTCGGCGAGATCCATGACGTGGATGTAGTCGCGAATGCCAGTGCCATCGTGCGTTGGGTAGTCGTTACCGAAAATCTGCAATCGTTCGCGGCGTCCTGCCGCCACTTGCGTCATGAAGGGGAACAGGTTGTTGGGGATGCCAAGGGGGTCTTCGCCGATTCGGCCGCTTGGGTGGGCGCCAACGGGGTTGAAGTAACGCAAGCAGGCCACGCGCCAGGCCCCACTGCGGCACAGCGCCTGCAGCATCTGCTCAACGGCCAGCTTTGTCTGGGCGTAGGGGTGCACCGGTGCGGTGGTCAGCTCCTCTGTTAACGGGAACTGATCCGGCTCGCCGTAGACGGTTGATGTGCTGCTGAAAACCAAGGTTCTGCAACCGTGCTGTTCCATCGCAGCGGCCAGCACCCGACTGCCGTTCAGATTCACATCCCAGTAACGCAGTGGATCAGCGACCGATTCGCCGACGGCTTTGAGTCCGGCGAAGTGGATCACTCCATCAATAGGCCCCTTGCAGCGGAAGGCCTGATCCAGAACATCCGACTGTCGAATGTCTCCTTCCACAACAGATAAGGCACCCCGACCTGCCAGTTCTTCGACTCTCTTCAAGGCTTCAGGGCTGCTGTTGTCGAAGTTGTCCAGCACCACCAGTTCGTGGCCGGCATCCAACAGCACAAGGCAGGTGTGGCTGCCGATGAAGCCGGCACCTCCGGTGATCAGGATGCGACTTCCCATCGCTGGTGATCCGAACTGCACACGATTGTGGAGCAGGTTGAGGAAACCCCCCTAGGTTGATTTGACCAACCAATAAAGAGTGGATAGCGAAAGGGTGGTGTCCGAACTGCGTCGGAACATCAGCGCAGATGGCAGGACTTTATTGAAGAAGAACAATTTGCTACGCCCATTGGTGGAGCAAATGGTTACCGCCGAGGCTATTCAGGAATGTCCTGTCAGTGAGGACGATCTTGAAGAGGCCCGGCAGGATTTGCTTGAGCAGCGAGGGTTCGAATCGATCGAGCAGTGGCCGGAGTTGCTTCAGGGTCTCGGAAGAACCGAGGAGGAAGTGCTGGAACGACTCCAATATGTTGTTCGCAGGCAGCATTTCATTCGCGATCAATTTTCCCCGAAAGCGGAAGCGCGTTTTTTAGAGAGAAAGAACGAGCTTGATCAGGTGGTTTACAGCTTGCTGAGGATTGAAAATAGTTTTCTGGCTCGTGAGCTGTATCTCCAGATTGAATCTGGGGAATCAAATTTTGCTGATCTGGCCAAGCGGTATGCCGAAGGCCCTGAACGCAACACCAATGGCATTGTTGGGCCCGTCTCACTCACTCAGGCCCATCCACGCCTTGTTGAGAAATTGCGTGTGGCGCAGCCAGGCGTTTTGCTCGAACCCTTCCGGATCGCGGATTGGTGGTTGGTTGTGCGCCTCGAGCGTTATTCGCCAGCCACGTTCACCGACGAAATTTCCGATCGAATGTGCCAGGAGATGTTTGATGCGTGGATTGCAGAGCAAACAGCCACTACCTTGAGTCGTCTTGAGGCTGATTTCAGCGATTTCAATATTTCCTGATGACTCAGTCTGCGCCGTTTCCCCTGCTGAAGCATCCAGCCTTTTCTGACCTCTCTGAGGAAGGATCTGACCGTCTCCAGCAATGCACACGCGTTCTGAGGTTTGAGCTTGGGCAACAGCTCTGTGAGCCGGATGACATCCCCGCACGAATCCTTGTGTTGCTCAAAGGCCAGGCCCGATTGGTTGGGCGGCAAAAGGGTCGCCTGACAACGGTTGGCAAGTTCGGGCCTGGGAGTGTGATTGGCGCTGCCAGCCTTCTCAGTGGCAATCCTTGTGAAAATGTGATCGCCTCGGATGAGGTGATTGCCTGCGCGATTCCTGATCAGGACTGGACTGATTTTTACGCTGCTGAAAAAAGCTTCCGCGAGTGGTGCGACAAGCAGCTCTGGCCTCAGGAACTGTTGAGCCTGCTCGAGACCCTGGATGTTGGGACTGCAGAGACGGACAGTTCGCCGCTCGAACAGCTTGAAGCCGTGCTGAAGACAGCTCAACGCTGTCCGCCGGAGTCCGATGCAATTGGAGCGGCGATCAAAGCCGGCCGGCAGGTCTATGTCACGAGTGCCTGGGGTGATCTGAGCGTTGGTCAGAGGATCACGACCTCATCGGAGCTGCCCAGCTGTGAACGGTTTTCGTTGCGTTTGGTGGCGCTGCCGTCCCAGGACGATTCCGGCCTGGCGCCCCTGGCTCAGATCGATCCAGAGAAAGCTCTGACGCCATTTGAATCCATTCAGGATGCTGAAATCCTTCCGCCCGTCAGCAGCTACAGCCCAGAGCGCAATGTTGTGGACAGCCTGCGTCTGATTCGCGCAGACGGTGCGATTCAGGAAACTCTGGCCTGTTTTCAAATGTTGGCGCAGCTGATGAAGCTGCCATTCCGACGGGATTCCATTGAGAAGGTCCTGCAGGACAACATTCGTCGGGGCCTCAGCCCAAACCTTCAGCTTTGTGGCCAATTGGCCGCGAGTCTTGGATTGCACGTCATGGCTGCGAAAGTGCCGCCGGACGCCGGAACTCGCCTACAGGTGCCCTCCATGGTCCCTTGGCAGGGGGGCTTTGCTTTGGTTGTGGCCAGCAATGAGAAGGGGTTGAAACTGGCTTCTCCAAAGGAGGGGCTCGTGACCATCTCTCCTCAGGATCTGGCTGAGAGTTTCCCCGAGGGGATTGAGCTGCTGTTGATGGAGCGCTCCAATGCCACCCCGGATCAGAAA
The DNA here is from genome assembly GCA_913042965.1 of uncultured Synechococcus sp. Taxonomy (GTDB): domain Bacteria; phylum Cyanobacteriota; class Cyanobacteriia; order PCC-6307; family Cyanobiaceae; genus Parasynechococcus. Next base: position 4,630 of record CAJWLE010000046.1, on the reverse strand, counting down.
TTCGGCCCTGGATGGTTCTGGCCTGCCTTGAAGAGGTATCGCGGCGTCCTGATCCAGGTTCTGGCTGCCAGCTTTGTGGTCCAGTTGTTCACCCTGGCCAATCCTCTGTTGATTCAAGTGATCATCGACAAGGTGATCAGCCAGCGAAGTCTCGATACTTTGCAGGTTCTGGGTATCGCCTTGGTGGTGGTGACGATCCTGGAAGGCGTGCTTGGAAGCCTCAAGACTTTTCTGTTCGCTGAAACCACCAATCGGATCGACCAGCGCCTAGGCGCTGAGGTGATCGATCATCTGTTGCGGTTACCTCTTGGATATTTCGATCGTCGGCCGGTGGGTGAATTAGGCACGCGAGTGGCCGAATTGGAGAAAATCCGTAATTTCCTGACGGGTCAAGCTCTCACCACGATTCTCGATGCAGCCTTTTCGGTGATCTACATCCTGGTGATGGTGATCTACAGCTGGCTTCTGACCTTGATCGCTCTATCGGTGTTGCCGATTCAGATCGGACTCACAGTTCTTGGGGCGCCTCTGTTTCGCCGCCAGTTTCGGGCTGCGGCCGAAGAGAATGCCAAGACCCAAAGCCATCTCGTGGAGGTGCTTACGGGAATTCAGACCGTGAAGGCTCAGAACGTTGAGATGGTCAGCCGTTGGCGCTGGCAGGAATTTTATTCCCAGTACATCGCACGAACTTTTGAGAAGACCATTACAGGAACGGCACTGAATCAGACCAGCCAGGTTCTGCAAAAGATTTCGCAGCTGATGGTGCTCTGGATCGGGGCCTCCATGGTGCTGAACGGTGAGTTGAGCCTGGGTCAGTTGATCGCTTTCAGGATTATTTCCGGCTATGTCACCCAGCCTCTGCTGCGTTTATCCACCATCTGGCAGAACATCCAGGAGCTGAGGGTCAGTTTCGAGCGCCTTGCCGATGTGATTGATACGCCTGAGGAGTCTGATGAGGTGGATAAGTCGAAGGTGATGTTGCCACCGCTTAAAGGTGAGGTCTGCTTTGAAGACCTTTCTTTCAGATTCCGCCCAGGACAGCCTGAGGTACTGAAGGACATCAACCTAAAAATTAAGACAGGAACTTTTGTCGGAATTGTTGGACAGAGTGGCAGTGGTAAGAGCACGTTGATGAAGCTGTTGCCTCGTCTGTATGAGCCCGGTTCGGGGCGTATCCTCATCGACGGTTATGACATTGCCAAGGTTGAGCTTTATTCGCTGCGCCGGCAAATTGGCATTGTGCCTCAGGATCCCTTGCTGTTCAGTGGCACGGTAAGTGAGAACATTGCACTCACGAATCCTGAAGCTTCCAGCGAGGAAATTGTGCGGGCTGCACGCCTTGCCAACGCTCACGATTTCATCATGGAACTGGCGAGTGGTTACAGCACGCCTGTTGGCGAGCGTGGTGCTGCTCTCAGTGGAGGCCAGAGACAACGTGTTGCCATTGCACGAACCTTGTTGAGTAATCCCAAGTTGCTGGTGATGGATGAAGCGACGAGTGCATTGGATTACGAAACGGAACGGAAGGTTTGCGACAACTTGCTTGAGAACCTTCATGACCAAACCGTGTTCTTCATTACCCATCGCCTGTCCACAATTCGCCAGGCCGATGTGATCGTGATGCTTCACCAAGGAGCCATTGTTGAGGTGGGTACTCACGACGAGCTGATGTCGCATCGTGGTCGCTATTACGCCCTTTATCGCCAGCAGGAGAGCTCCTGAAAATGACAATGAATCCTAAAAACTTGCCCGCTCTTTTCAAGCAGAGTTCCAGCAATCTCGTCGCAAGATCACGCGCACTGCTCCGTCGTTTTGATCCTGGTGCAGCTCAGGATGCGTCTGATCTCAATACTTACGACGAATCCGTTCTCCAGCAGGGTCGTTTCTGGATGCGCACGGTGACCTGGAGCCTGATTGGCACCACGGTGTTCGGTGTGGCCTGGCTGGCTTTGGCTCGGACGGAGGAGATCGTTGTTGCTGCAGGTCAATTAGAGCCTGTTGGCTCTGTCCAGGACATTCAGATGCCTGTCGGTGGCGTTGTCCAGCAGATCTTGGTGGAGGAGGGCCAGTCGGTGAGCGCTGGTCAGGTGTTGATGAAGCTCGATACCGAAGCCAGTGAGCAGCAGCGTCGCAGCCTGGAGACCACAATCAAACTCAAGCAGGAGCAGCTCGGACTGAAGGAGCAGGAAAAGCGTCGTTATCTCCAGGTGAACAACGAGGAAGTTCAGATGCTCGAGAACAATCTCGAGCTTCAAATCGAGATTCAGGACCGTTTTGAAGATCTTGAGGAGGCGGGTGCTGCTTCAGAGCTGCAGTACCTAAGTCAGCAGAACACGGTGGAGGAAACCCGAGGTCGTCTGATGCAGACCAAGGCAGATCGCCTGCGCCAGGTTGCTCAGCTTGATCAACAGATGGCTCAGCTCAATTCCGAGTTGGCTGATCTTCAAAGTCGTCTTGCCGAAGCCAGGGTCACGTTGCGTTACCAGCAGCTGCAATCACCGGTGGATGGCGTTGTTTTCGATCTGCAGCCAACGTCCGCAGGCTTCACGGCCCAGTCCACCCAAACCGTGATGAAAGTGGTTCCCTACGGATCGCTTGAAGCGAAGGTGGAGGTTCCCAGCAACAAAATTGGTTTTGTCAAAGTTCCACCTGGCTGCCTGCAAGATCAGTCCATGTGTATGAAGGCTGATATCAGTATTGATTCCTACCCCTCAACAGACTTCGGCGTTTTGGAGGGGAGGGTGATCCGCATTGGTTCCGATGCTTTGCCTCCCGATCCTCAGGAACAGCGTCAGGAACTCAGCTTCCCAGTCACTGTTCGGCTCGATCAGCAGATGCTGGAGTTGAAAAGTGGATCCAAGCTTCCACTTCAGGTGGGGATGAGCCTCACAGCCAACATCAAATTGCGCAAGGTCTCCTATTTGCAGCTTCTGTTGGGTGGATTCCAGGACAAGGCAGAGTCGCTGCAAGAACTCTGAAATTGATGCGAATTCTTTTCGTTCATCAAAACTTTCCTGGTCAATATCTTCATATCGTTCAGCGTTTAGCCCGTCAGGGAAGCCATCAACTTGTGGCACTCGGGATCAACGAACTGGATACGGATCGGCCCCTGCCTGAATCGCTGAAATACTTCCGATATCCCCTGGCCCAGGGAAACACCAAGGGAATTCATCGTTGGGTGATGGAGATGGAGTCAAAGACGATTCGAGCTGAGGGCTGTGCGCGTGCCGCCCATGAACTGAAGACCAAAGGCTTCACCCCTGATCTCATTTGTGCGCACCCAGGCTGGGGTGAAGCGCTGTTCCTCAAGACGGTTTGGCCTGATTCACCGTTGCTCTGCTACCAGGAATTCTTTTACAACCATCAAGGATTTGACTCCAATTTTGATCCGGAATTTGATCGGGATTCGAGCTGGCAAGACGAAGCCCGCTTGAGGATGAAAAATGCCTATCTCCACCTCACGCTGGACCAGGCCGACTGGAATATTTCGCCCACTCGTTTTCAGGCCAGCAGCTTTCCTGCCCATTGGCAGCGCATGATCAGCGTCATTCATGACGGTGTGGATACCCAAAAAGCCTGTCCGAATCCTTCAGCCGCTTCACTCACGCTTCCCGATGGCACTGTTCTTGAGCAGGGCCAGCCGATTGTCACCTTCGTGAATCGCCGTCTCGAGCCTTACCGCGGTTGTCATACCTTTCTGCGGGCTTTGCCGGCGCTCCAGGAGCAATGCCCAGAAGCACAAATCGTGATCGTTGGTGAGACCACCGGGGTTAGTTACGGCGCTGCTTGTTCAGAAGGGGAGTGGAAGGACAAGTTCCTGGCGGAGATCGAAGGGCGGTATGACCCCTCCAGGGTGCACTTCAGCGGAACGCTGCCCTACAAGCAGTTCATTCCGTTGCTGCAACTCAGCGCTTGCCACGTTTATCTCACCTATCCCTTCGTGATGAGTTGGAGCTTGCTCGAGGCGATGTCCTGTGGTTGTGCTGTCGTTGGCTCCGATACCGCGCCGGTGCGAGAGGTGATTCGCCACGGAGAGAATGGTTTGTTGGTCGATTTCTTCTCCCCTGCTGATCTGGCTTCTGCGGTTGTGGAGCTTCTTCAAGACCGTGATCGTGCGGCAGCCTTCGGTGTTGCAGCTCGCAGCACGGTGCAACGCACCTACGACCTGGATGTGTGCGTGCAACGCCAGCTGTCCTTGATGGACCTTGTGGCAAGCGGCAGCATCCTTGCTTAGGCCAGCGGGCAGACTGAGCCGGAATCAATAGGTCTGGAGTCTTGAGTCAACTGCAGAGCCTGAGGGGCATGGTGGATCTGCTGCCGGGGACCCTGCAGCGCTGGCAGGCGGTGGAAGCTGTGGCGCGGGAGCATTTTCTGCGTTCCGGTTTTGGTGAGATCCGCACTCCTTTGCTGGAGAGCACAGATCTTTTCTGTCGTGGCATCGGTGAGGGCACCGATGTGGTGGGAAAGGAGATGTACAGCTTCAGCGATCGGGGTGATCGCTCATGCACCCTGAGACCGGAGGGCACTGCATCGGTGGTGCGGGCGGCCGTGCAGCACGGTCTGCTCAGTCAGGGGCCCCAGAAACTTTGGTATTCCGGGCCGATGTTCCGCTACGAGCGCCCCCAAGCGG
>CAJWLE010000045.1:0-11364 GCA_913042965.1 uncultured Synechococcus sp. | reverse complement strand
GCGTGGTTGTGGAGCTGCTGAAGCAGCAGACACATCAGCGGGCGATGGTCGAGGATCCAGCCGATGGTGCCTTGATCCCTGTTGATCGAATTCAGATCGCTGCGGCTGAAGCGAACGCGGCCAGAGCTTGCGTCATCCCGCAGTTCCAGTGCTTCGAAACCAGTGAGGGAGGGTTTGAGTGGTGACCAGAGACCAAGCCGATCCAACAGCCGACGGCTGGAATGGGTGATGGCGTAAGCACGGCTGCGGCTCTGCAGGTTGTGTGCTGATTGCGGATCGTGGAGAACGATCCGATACCCCTTTTTGGCGAGAGCGAACGCAGTGAGGGAGCCGGTTGGACCGGCTCCCAGCACGTGGACAACAGGGGAGTTTGGAACCATCCAGCGAGTGTGGACGACCCCGTCCCTAAACCGTGGCTTCAGCCCAGGCCGAGCAGGCCGTGGGTGAATGCTTCACCGCCAAGGGCGAACTCAGTGGCCATCAGGGCAATGAAGCCCAGCATGGCCATCCGTCCGTTCAGCTTTTCTGCACGCTCGTGGAATCCCCAGCCATTGGTGGCTTCGACGACTTCCATGCGCGGCTCAGTGGCGAAGGCGTTCAGACGACCACCATCTTCCTCGGTCACGGTGGCACCACGGACGATGGGAGGAGTTGACTGAGCCATGACCAGGTTCACACTTGAATTGTCACGAAGTGTAAACCAGTTTTGCGATCTGTAAAGCATGGGCCATTGATCAGCCCGTGCGACGGCGTTGCAAGCGCAGTTGACAGAGTTCCTCAAACGCCGGCCTGAGCAAAAACGGGTACTCGCCGACCCACATCCGCAACCCTGGAAGCCAGGCATCGCTCAAGGCGCCGATCCGAGAAAAGTCTTTGCGCTCGCTCAACACCAGACAGCGGATTTGGGATCCAGCCCGGATCGTCTGATGCTTCTTCTCCATGGGGAAGGCCAGGCGTCCCAGATAGCCGTCTTCATCCTGCAGTTCCAGCAACATCCAGGTGCGTCTGTTCTCCACCAATTCGAGCTGCCCCCTGCTGTCGGCCTGCTCATGGCGGTTTTCAACGCGCTCGCGCGTTGTGACCTCGGCTATTTCACCATCAAATATCGCTGCTGACGGGTAGCGCCGCAGGGTTGCATTGCGCTGGCCGGCCTGCAGGATCGGTCCCCACAGCACGTAGAGCAGAAAAACCACACCCACGACAAGCCAGAAGGGCCCCCAGCGGCTGGCCATCTGGTTCTGGCTGATCAGCAGTGTGATCACACCGCCGATGGCGGCGATCATCACCCGTTGCAGCACCACCTGTGGTTTGCCGAGGGCCGCACGGAACTGGTTGCCAGTGGCAACGGCCGGAATCAGTCGCTCAAGTTCTCCAGGACGAAGAGGGATCAGCATTATTGGCTCGTCAGATCAGGCGTTCCAGGCCGTAGACCAAGTTGCCGAGTCCACCCACCTTTCGAATGGTGAGCAGCACACCCGGCATGTAGGCGGAACGATCGATCGTGTCGTGGCGCAGGGTGTAGGTCTCTCCGGGTGCACCAAACATCACCTCCTGGTGAGCCACCAACCCAGGCAATCGAAGGGAGTGAAGCCGCAGCCCGCTTTCACGTCGCCCTCCACGGGATCCGGTCAGCGATTCGTGCTCTTCAACCTCTTCCTGATTGAAGTCTTTGCCCAGCTCCTCCATTAATTCCGCTGTCTTGATGCAGGTGCCGCTGGGCGCATCGGCTTTGCGGTTGTGATGCAGTTCCGTGAGTTCGGCGTGGTCATAAAACCTTGCTGCCGCCGCCGCTGCCTGCTGCAGCAGAACCATCCCGACGGAGAAGTTGGGAATCACTGCACCGCCGATCGACGCTTTGGTGGAGAACTCACTGAGGTCTTTGAGCTGCTTGGGCGACAGTCCTGTTGTACCGATCACTGGATGCACCCCGTAGGCGATCGCAGCTCTGGTGTGTTCGTAGACGACCGAAGGATGGGTGAAATCAACCAGAACAGAGGCCCTGTCGCTGTCGCGCACCGACTGGCTCACAGCGCAGAGGCAGCCCTCGAAATCCGCGGTCACCGCCACTTCGAGTTCACCCAGACCCAGTTCCAACCCAACGTCCACCCCCTCCTTCCCAGGGGTGTTGTCGATGGCGCCCACAAGGGAACAATCCTCGGCTCCGACAACTGCGCGGATCACCTCGGCCCCCATCCGTCCCAGTGCACCTGCAACCACAACGGGGATTTGAGCGGTCATCGAAGCATTGATGGATGACCTGAGCCTATGGGGCGGCCGTGTAACGCCAATCGGAAATCTTCGCCTAAGCCCTGTTTGTCACCGTAGGGTTCTTCACATTGCTCAAGATGCGCTGATGTTCACACAGGTTCGCTCCGCCGACCGACGCGTTGCTCCTGTGGAGGGCCAGAACCACAAAGCCGTGATGAAGGCTGTTTACGTGGTTCTTGAGCCTCAATATCAAAACGCTCTCACCCAGGCTGCTAATGCTCTGAATGCCTCCGGAGCCGATCTGGGTATTGAACTCAGCGGCTATCTGATTGAGGAACTGCGCGACGAGGACAACTACGCCGATTTCTGCGCCGATGTTGCCCAGGCCGATGTCTTCATCGCCTCGCTGATTTTCATTGAGGATCTGGCCCAGAAGGTTGTTGACGCCGTCGCACCCCACCGGGATCGCTTGAAGGCTGCGGTTGTCTTCCCCTCGATGCCTGAGGTGATGCGGCTCAACAAGCTGGGCAGCTTTTCCATGGCTCAGCTGGGACAGAGCAAGAGCGCCATTGCCGGCTTCATGAAGAAGCGGAAGGAAGCCGGCGGTGCTGGATTTCAGGACGCCATGCTCAAGCTCCTGAACACCCTCCCCACCGTTCTCAAATACCTGCCGGTGGAGAAGGCGCAGGACGCCCGCAGCTTCATGCTCAGTTTTCAATACTGGCTCGGGGGGACGCCGGACAACCTGCGCAACTTCCTGTTGATGCTGGCGGACAAATATGTCTTCCCTGCCGCCGAGGGTGAAGATCGCCCGGCCATGGAGGTTGCGGAGCCGGAAGTTTTCCCTGACCTGGGCATCTGGCACCCTCTGGCACCTTCGATGTTTGAGGACCTCAAGGAGTACCTCAACTGGTCCTCCAGCCGTACCGATTTATCCGAAGACGCCAGAAAGGGCCCAGTGATCGGACTGGTGCTCCAGCGCAGCCACATCGTCACAGGGGACGACGCCCATTACGTGGCCATCATCCAGGAGCTTGAGTTTCGAGGCGCGAGGGTCATACCGATCTTCTGTGGCGGTCTGGACTTTTCCAAACCCGTCAACGCGTTCTTCTACGACCCGCTGAATCCAGAGAAATCACTGGTGGATGGCATCGTTTCTCTCACGGGCTTTGCCCTTGTGGGTGGACCTGCCCGCCAGGACCATCCCAAGGCCATCGAGTCTCTGAAAAAGCTCAACCGCCCCTACATGGTGGCGTTGCCCCTCGTGTTCCAGACCACTCAGGAGTGGGAACAAAGCGATCTGGGACTCCATCCGGTTCAGGTGGCACTGCAGATCGCCATCCCTGAGCTTGACGGTGCGATTGAGCCGATCGTCCTTTCCGGTCGCGACGATGCCACCGGCAAGGCTCACACGCTTCAGGACCGTGTTGATGCAATCGCCGAACGGGCCATCCGCTGGGCGTCGCTGCGCATCAAGCCGCGCATTGACAAGAAGCTGGCCATCACCGTGTTCAGTTTCCCGCCCGACAAAGGCAATGTGGGTACTGCGGCCTATCTCGACGTCTTCGGCTCCATCCATCGCGTGATGCAGGAGATGAAGGCCAAGGGCTACGACGTTCAGAATCTGCCGGCTACTCCACGGGCGCTGCTCGAAGCGGTGATCAATGACGCGAACGCGATGCAGGGCTCACCGGATCTCTCCGTTGCACACCGCATGAGTGTTGAGGAGTACGAGCGTCTCACCCCCTATTCCGAGCGTCTTGAGGAGAACTGGGGCAAGCCACCCGGAAATCTCAACAGTGATGGACAGAACCTTCTGGTGTTCGGCCGCCACTTCGGCAACGTTTTTGTCGGTGTTCAACCCACCTTCGGCTACGAGGGTGATCCGATGCGTCTGCTGTATTCCCGCAGCGCCAGCCCGCACCACGGCTTTGCCGCCTACTACACCTACCTCCAGAAGATCTGGAAGGCTGATGCGGTGCTGCACTTCGGCACTCACGGCTCCCTCGAGTTCATGCCCGGCAAACAGATGGGGATGAGTGAGACCTGCTATCCCGATTCTCTGATCGGAGCCCTGCCGAATCTTTATTACTACGCCGCCAACAACCCTTCAGAAGCCACCATCGCCAAGCGACGCGGCTATGCCTCGACGATCAGTTATCTGACACCTCCGGCCGAAAACGCCGGCTTGTACAAGGGCCTGAAGGAACTTGGTGAGCTTGTCGGCTCCTATCAGCAACTTCGGGAAGGTGGCCGCGGCATTCAGATCGTGAACACCATCGTTGAGACCGCTCGCCAGTGCAATCTCGACAAGGATGTTGAACTGCCTGACGACGATTCAACAGATCTCGGGCTTGAGGGGCGTGATGCCCTCGTGGGTGCGGTCTACCGCCAGTTGATGGAGATCGAGAGTCGATTGCTTCCCTGTGGTCTGCACACCATCGGTAAGCCACCCACGGCTGAAGAAGCTGTCGCAACGTTGGTGAGCATTGCTGCGCTTGAGCGTGAAGAGGATGATCTGCGCTCCCTGCCCGGTCTGCTGGCTGAGGCGTTGGGTCGCAGCATCGAAGACGTCTACAAGGGAAACGACGAAGGTGTGCTCGCTGATGTGGAGCTGAACCGCACGATCACCGAGACATCCCGTGCTGCTGTCGGAGCCATGGTTCGCTCGGTCACGGGCCTTGATGGTCGGGTCAATCTGCGCAACAACCTCGGCTGGTTCACCGATCTGCTGGCTCGTTTCGGCTTCAAGCTGCCGTCCCCCTGGCTCAGGGCCTGCTGCTCCGCTGGATTCGTTCAGATCGATTCAGGCGAACTCGACAAGCTGTTCGCCTATCTCCGTTTCTGCCTTGAACAGGTGTGCGCCGATATGGAGATGGAGAGTCTGCTGAAAGCACTCGACGGTGAATATGTCCTGCCAGGACCCGGCGGTGACCCAATCCGCAACCCGGGGGTGCTGCCCAGTGGCAAAAACATTCACGCCCTTGACCCACAGGCCATTCCAACCCGGGCCGCGGTTGCAGCCGCCAAGGGTGTGGTCGACAAGTTGATTGAACGGCAGCGAGAGGAGCAGGGGGCGTGGCCTGAAACCATCGCCTGTGTTCTCTGGGGCACGGACAACATCAAGACCTACGGCGAGTCTCTGGCTCAGATTCTTTGGTTCGTCGGCGTTAAGCCGATGCCTGATTCCGTTGGCAGGGTGAACAAACTCGAACTCATTTCTCTTGAAGAACTGGGGCGCCCCAGGGTCGATGTGGTGGTGAATTGTTCCGGGGTGTTCCGAGATCTGTTCATCAACCAGATGGCCCTGATCGATCAGGCCGTGAAAATGGCGGCGGAGGCGGATGAACCTCTCGATCAAAACTTCGTACGCAAACATGCGCTTGAACAGGCGGAGAAAGAGGGAACCACCCTTCGTGATGCCGCCTGCCGTGTGTTTTCCAACGCCAGCGGCAGCTACAGCTCCAACGTGAACCTCGCCGTCGAAAACAGCACCTGGGAAGAAGAAGGTGAACTGCAGGAGATGTATCTCTCACGTAAAACATTCGCGTTCAATGCTGATAACCCTGGTGAAATGAACCAGAAGCGCGAGGTGTTCGAGAACGTGATGAAGACCGCTGATGTGACCTTTCAGAATTTGGATTCTGCAGAGATCTCTCTTACAGATGTGAGTCACTATTTCGACTCCGACCCCACCAAGTTGATCGCTGGTCTCCGCGACGATGGCAAGGCACCAACCAGCTACATCGCAGACACCACCACGGCGAATGCCCAGGTGCGTTCCCTGAGCGAGACAATCCGACTGGACTCACGGACCAAGCTGCTCAATCCGAAGTGGTACGAGGGCATGCTGGATTCCGGTTACGAAGGGGTGCGTGAAGTGGCCAAGCGCCTCAACTTCACCCTTGGCTGGAGTGCAACCAGCGGTTCAGTGGACAACTTTGTCTATGAAGAGGCCAACGAAACCTTCATCAATGATCCAGAGATGCGAAAGCGTCTTCTCGAGCTCAACCCCAACAGCTTCCGTCAGATCGTGGGCACCCTCCTGGAGGTTCATGGTCGTGGTTATTGGGAAACGTCTGACGAAAATATTGAACAGCTGCAGGAGCTTTATCAGGAGGTTGAAGACCGCATTGAGGGAGTGGTTGCTGAATAACGCTTCAGCAGGCCTGTCCGGCTGGAAACTGACCGGATAGGGCCTTTGGGTTGATGCGTTGGTTTAAAAAATCAATGCCAGCCCAGAGCTGATAGTCGATCAGGCTGCGACTTTGTCCGAGTCCATAATTTTTTAGATCCTTCACATCGTCTGTTGAAGGTTTTAGCCCAACAGGTGCAATCTTCAGGCTGTTCAGAAGCGTGTGGACGCGCACCAAGGAGCGGCGGTTCAGTTCAAACCAATTCTGATGATCGTTCCAATGGGTTTCGGCAGCATGATTGTTATTTGATTTGCTCTTGTAAAGGTGGAATAAAATCAATTCATTTGGCGAGTAAATGTTGTATCCGTGGGTCCATAACCTGGCGGATACGCTGATTTCCTCCCCGTCGAAATAGAGATATGGATCGTATGGAACATCACTCACGATGCTGCCAGGCCCAAACAGAAATCCTCCAGCAATGAATGCATTGGTGAGAGGTTCGGATGGTTTCTGCTCGGGCATCCGATAGCGACTGATGCCCTGGAACTGAAGAATTCCGTACTTGTCGAATCGACGGGCGGCCATCACTGGCAACGTCGACATATTCAGCCTGCAGGGTTGCTTAAACCCGTTGGGGTAAACACTCAGCACTGCCTTTGCATCGTTGCAGCGCTCCCAGCTCTCCAACAGTTTCAGGTCCCAGTTGGGAACAGCTCTCATATGGCTGTCAATCTGGAGAAGAAAGGTTTCGCCCTGAAAGAACTGTTGGGCTTGTCTGCGGGCCCAGCAGGCTCCTCGACTTTCACTGGCCAGGCAGTTGTGCAGCTGCAGGTGCGGGTGTTCGGGCATGTGGTTGTTGCCCCAGTGCTCCGGGTCGGCGTTGGCCAGTTGAAGGCAGATCCCCAGGTGAATGCGTTGAGGTTCGGCAGCCCTCGACAGCAGGTTGTGAAGTGTGGCTGGAAGATCCGGGTCTCGATAGGCCGCGATCTGAATAAAGATCGTTGGGTGGGATGGGTTCACCGCTTGACGACCATCACCAGAGGGCTTCGGCCATGCGCACGGTCTGAACCATCGGTTTCACGTCATGAACGCGTACGACTGCTACCCCCGCCTGCACACATCGGCAGACCACAGCGGCCGTTCCCCAGATCCGTTCCCGTGGTTCCGGCTCGTCCAGCACGGCACCGATGAAGCGTTTACGCGATGGTCCCATCAACAGCGGTATGCCATCTGCCGTTAAGAGTTCGAGCTGCTTCAGAAGCTCGAGATTCTGGAGTTGGGTTTTGGCGAATCCAAGACCGGGATCCCAGATGATCCGATCAGCGCGCACACCTGCGGCCAAGGCCGCTTCGCTGCGGGCACGGAGCCCCTCCAGAACGTCGATCGCGACGTCGTTGTAATCGGTGAGCTGATCCATCGTTCGACTGTTGCCGCGGCTGTGCATCAGCACCACGGGACAGCCGACCTCCGCCATCAGGTGCAGCATGGCCGGATCCCGTTGGCCGCCGCTGACATCATTGATCCAGTCAGCTCCTGCTTCGACAGCTGCTTCGGCGACCGCTGCATGGAATGTGTCGACGGAGATCAGCGCTGAAGGGTGTCGCCGGCGGATCCGCCTCAGGGGTTCAAGCAGGCGGCGGCACTCTTCTTCGGCACCAACTTCATCCGCTCCTGGCCGCGTGCTCTGAGCCCCCAGATCAAGAACATCGGCCCCGCTTCTGAGCTGGAGGTCGGCCTCCTGCTCGGCTTGGTCGGATTCAAGGAAGCGACCACCATCACTGAAGGAATCCGGGGTGATGTTGATCACCCCCATCACCGCGGTGTGTTCGCCCCACCTCTGAGGCCAACGGCTTGGTTCAGTTGTGTTGGTAGTTGGCAATGCGGGCGAAGCTGTCGGGTTGGAGTGAGGCTCCCCCCACCAGCACACCGTCGATATCGCTCATGGCCATCAATTCATCAATGTTGCCTGGCTTCACCGATCCGCCGTACTGAATCACCAGATCGGTGGCGCCCACCCAGCTGCGGATCAGACCGCAAATGCGGTTGGCTTCGTCTGATTCACAGGTTTTGCCTGTTCCAATCGCCCAGATCGGTTCATAGGCCACCACCAACTTGTTGGCATCCAAGCCTTCAAGACCCTGCTCCACCTGACGTCGGATCACCCTCTCGGCTTCACCGCGTTCCCGTTGTTCATCCGATTCACCCACGCAGACGATCGGAATCAGCGCCTTGGCCTGAGCACAACGGGCCCGGTGATTGATCTGTTCATCGCTCTCACTGAAGTATTTACGCGGCTCACTGTGACCAACAATCGTGTAGCGCACGCTGAGCTCAATCAGCATCTCGGCTGAGATCTCAGCGGTGTAAGCCCCATGGTCTTCCCAGTGCACGTTCTGGCTGGCGAGGGAGACAGCCGATCCCTTCGATGCTTCAGCCATGGTGGACAGCGCCGTGAAGGGCGGAGCCAGCACCAGATCTCGATCGGACGGGGTTTCTGCAATCAGAGGCAGAAGCGTGGCCATGTAGTCCCTGGCCTGGGCACAGGTCATGTGCATTTTCCAGTTGCCAGCGATCACCGGTCTGCGCACGCGTCGATTCCTCGTCGGATCAGGGGCCAACTTACGGCCCTGTCGTTGGATTTTCTTCAACAACGCTCTCCTGCCCGCCCAGAGAGACGCGATCACCGGGAATCAGCTGGCGACCGCGTCGGGTTTCAACGGTTCCGTTGACCTCCACATCACCCTGCTGAATCCGTTGCTTGGCCTCGCCACCGGTGAAAGCCCAGCCTTTCCACTTGAGGTATTGATCCAGCTTCATCAGCGGCAGAACACCAGAGCACCATTGATACTGTGCCGCCATGCTCAAACCCTCTCAGGCCGGTTTCCGGCGACTGATACCGCTGCTACGCCCTCACCTTCGTCAGCTGCTCTTGGGTGGGGCCTGCATGCTGGTTTACGTCGCCAGTTTTCCTTTGCTGGTGCAGCTGGCGGGTGACTTGTTTCCAGCGCTCGGTTCCCGGGATCTGAACCGTGTGATGCAGCTGATCGGGGAGGGAGTGCTGATCTTTGCCGTTCAGAAGCTGGCGCAGTTCGGACAGGACTCGCTTCTGGCCGGACCTGCCCTGAAAGTGAGCCAGCGACTCCGCCGTGAGCTGTTCAGCACCCTGCAGCGCGTAGAGCTGGGTGCCCTTGAGAAGCTGTCTGCAGGGGATCTCACCTATCGCCTCACGGAAGACGCAGACCGTGTGAGCGAGGTGCTTTACAAGACGATTCACGACACCGTTCCCAGTTTGCTGCAGCTCGTGGTGGTGCTCTGCACCATGGTCTGGCTGGATTGGAAACTCAGCCTCGCCATTCTTTTGCTGGCTCCGGTGATCGTGTGGCTCATCAGCCTGTTCGGTGCTCAGGTGATGCGTGCCACCGAACGCAGCCAGAAAAAAGTGAGCGAGTTGGCTGGCCTGCTGGGTGAAGCCATCGAGGGGCTGCCGCTGGTGCGGGCCTTTGCGGCGGAGCCATGGCTGCAGGATCGCTTTGAAGAGGAGATCGCTCAGCACCGTCAGGCAAGACAGCGCACCTACAGCCTTGTGGCGTTGCAGCACCCGGTGGTGGGAATCATTGAAGTGATCGGTCTGTTCGCTGTGCTTGGACTCGCCGCCTGGCGGATTGAAAGTGGTGATCTGACGATCGCTGGCCTCAGCAGTTATCTCACGGGTCTGATTGTGCTGATCGACCCGATCGCGCACGTCACCAACAACTTCAACGAATTTCAGCAGGGCCAGGCTTCGCTGCGTCGATTGCGTGAGATCGAGCAGGAGCCGAGGGAGCCCAATGATCCGATCGATGCAGTTTCGCTCGGTGATCTGAGCGGAGACCTCAGCCTTGAATCGCTCAGCTTCAGCTACGCAACGGGTCAGCCCGTGCTTCACCAACTCGATCTGCAGGTGTCGGCCGGATCCGTGCTGGCGGTGGTTGGCCCCTCGGGTGCAGGCAAAAGCACCCTGTTCTCTCTGCTGCTTCGTTTCAACACCGCCCAGCATGGTCGGATCCTGCTGGATGGAGTCGACCTCAGTCGATTGAAGGCTCGGGATCTGCGTCAACGGGTGGCGCTGGTTCCGCAGCGCACGACGGTCTTCTCCGGCACGATTGCCGAAGCCATTCGCTTCGGACGACGCGCCACGGATGAGCAGGTGGCCAATGCAGCGCGGTTGGCGAACGCCGATGCTTTCATTCAGGCCTTGCCCGATGGCTACGACACGCTGCTGGAAGAGCGTGGAAGCAATCTTTCCGGGGGACAACTGCAGCGCATCGCTATTGCCAGGGCTGTGTTGGGTGATCCAGCGGTGTTGCTGCTGGATGAGGCCACCAGCGCTCTGGATGCTGAAGCGGAAGCAGCGGTTCAGCTGGGACTGAAACAGGCGATGGCCGATCGAACGGTGTTGGTGATCGCCCATCGATTGGCAACCGTTCAGGAAGCTGATCAGATCGTTGTGCTCGAGCAGGGCCGAATTGTTGATAGCGGCACACACGATGCCCTGATGCAGCGGGGTGGCCGCTACCGCGAGTTGTGCGAAAGGCAATTCATTCGCGATCTGCAGAACGGCTGATTCCCCCTACGATCAGCTCGCCGGATCCGTACCAATCCCGGCAAAGAACCATGACCGATTCCGCCGCAAACAATTCCAACCCCGTGCTGACCTTTGAGGGTAAGAAGTACGACCTCAATACCCTGCCGGATGATTTGAAAGAGCTGGTGCGAGGCATGCAGGTCGCTGATGCACAGCTCCGCATGCATGAGGACACCCTCAAGGTGCTGGCTGTTGGTCGTCAGAGCCTGGCGATGCAACTCAACGAAAAGCTCAAAAATGTGACTCCGATGCCTGAGAACGGTTGAATCTCACCGATCAACGCCAGCAACAAAGAAAGTGCTGATTGAGGGGGGGGGCCATAAGCCCCCCTTTTTTTGACTCAGCGATCGAAACGGTGTTCTTTGCTGAGTCGGAACACTGTTCCGGATAGAAGCA
>CAJWLE010000044.1:0-11498 GCA_913042965.1 uncultured Synechococcus sp. | reverse complement strand
GTGCCGGTGCCCAGGGAAGACCTGCCGGTGGAGCTGCCGCGGGGAATCGATCTCTCCGGCAAGGGAGGCTCACCGCTTGGACAGCAGGAGTCGTGGGTCAATGCGCCATGCCCCAACTGCGGAAAACCAGGACGCAGGGAAACCGACACCATGGACACGTTCATGTGTTCCTCCTGGTATTTCCTGCGGTTCGCCGATCCGCACAACACGGATGCACCGTTCAGCCGAGAGGCAGCAAACCGCTGGTTGCCGGTGCAGCAGTACGTGGGTGGCATCGAGCACGCCATTCTTCACCTGCTCTATTCCCGTTTTTTCACCAAGGCCCTCAAGGATCGGGGCCTGCTGGATGTGAATGAACCATTCGATCGTCTTCTCACCCAGGGAATGGTGCAGGGGACGACCTACCGCAATCCGAACACGGGTCGCTATGTGGCCCCGGCCGATGTTGCAGACCCTGATCAACCGAAGGATCCAGAGACGGGCGACCCACTGGAGGTGTTGTTCGAGAAGATGTCGAAGTCGAAGTACAACGGCGTTGATCCAGCTGCGGTGATCGACCGTTACGGAGCCGACACGGCCCGGATGTTCATCCTGTTCAAGGCCCCTCCGGAAAAAGATCTCGAATGGGATGACGCCGATGTGGAAGGGCAGTTCCGATTTCTGCAACGCATCTGGCGACTGGTCGAATCCGCGGCCGGACAACTCGACTCCCTTGATCCAAGACCACAACCCGACCCACTCACCCAGACCGAGGCAGACATTCGTCGTGCGGTGCACACCGCCATTGCCGCTGTCAGCGAAGACCTTCAGGACGACATTCAGCTGAACACAGCCATCTCGGAACTGATGAAGCTCACCAATGCCATCAATGCCGCTGATCTGGGAAATCTGCGTGCACCGTTGCAGGTTGAGGCTCTGTCTACCTTGATCCGCTTGCTGGCACCTTTTTCACCCCATCTCGCTGAGGAGCTATGGCAACAGATGGGGGGAACAGAGAGTGTCCATCGCCAGAGCTGGCCAGTGCTCGATCCTGAGGCACTGGTTCAGGACACCGTTGACCTTGTGATCCAGGTGAAAGGCAAGGTCCGGGGAACCATCAAGGTTCCCAGCGATGCCGATAAAGCAACGCTGGAACAACTGGCGCTTGCCAGCGAGGTGGCCTCTAAATGGCTGGAGGGACAACCTCCGCGCCGCGTCATCGTTGTGCCGGGAAAACTGGTCAACCTTGTTCCCTGAACTCAAGGGCTTCAGCTTTTTCTGAAGCGCAGCGTGATCGGGTCGGCCCAGTCGCCATCTGCCGCATAGCCGCGATTGTTGCCGACAAGGTGGCGCAAGGTCATGAACATCGACTCCTCGGAATTTTCACCGAGTGCTTGAGCAAGATCATCAATGCTTCTGGCCACACCATCGGCAAGCAGTTCCTCGACCCTTGTCTGGAGCTCGAGAACAGCTGCAGCTGCCTTCTTCCCAGCCTCAACCCCAGGCTGGTGGTAGGCGTTGACATTAACCAGTTCGCCGTAGAGCCCAACTGCGCGCTCAAACAGGGCGATCAGGGCGCCGAGTCGACGTTCATCAAAACAACGCATGCTGATGGTCATCGATTGGCGGCCGCCTTCGGTGAGGGCTGAGCGGGTGCCTTGAAGGAAACCACCAAGGAAGTCGCCGGAGCACTCCCCCTTGATCGGCGGAATATCTGCCACATCGGCCAGCACCTCGATGAATGTCGCAAAAAAGTTGTCGACACCATCTCGGAGCTGCTGCACATAGGCGTGTTGATCGGTGGAGCCCTTGTTGCCATACACCGCAATGCCCTGATTCACGACGGCACCATCGCGATCCAGGCGCTTGCCGAGTGACTCCATCACCAGTTGCTGGAGGTAACGACTGAAAACCTCGAGGCGATCGCGATAGGGCAACACGACCATGTCGCGACGGCCACAACCATCGCCAGCCACATGCCAGGCAGCCGCCATCAAAGCCGCAGGGTTGCGGCGCAGGTCCGGAACCCGCGTGGCCACATCCATCTCGGCAGCACCCGCAAGGAAGGAACGAATGTCTGAACCGATCAGAACCGCAGGCAGAAGACCAACCGCACTGGTGATGCTGGTGCGACCACCCACCCAATCGAACATGTCGAACCGCTTCAGCCAGCCCTGCTGAGAGGCCTGCTGATCCAGCTTGCTGTCGGCCATCGTGATCGCCACAGCTTGTTCCGGCCAGGAACCGCCGACTGCATCGAGGCGAAGACGGGCCTGCTCCATTCCAATGTGAGGTTCGGGCGTCCCGCCGGACTTGCTCACGGTGACCACCAATGTGGTCTTGAGCCTGTCGCCGAGGCCCGCCAGGACCGTGCTCATGCCATCAGGATCGACATTGTCGAAGAAGTGGAATGGCAAACCTGCGTTGGGACGTTGCAGCGCACGCACCATCAGCATCGGGCCGAGACCGCTCCCACCGATGCCGATCCAGAGCACATCGGTGAAAGGTTTGCCGCAGGGAGCCTTGATGGCACCGCTCAGAACATCCTTGCCGAATTGTTCGATCTGATCGATTTCCGTGGCGACGTGACTGCCCACGGTTTCACTGGGAGCGAGTTCGGGTGCTCGCAGCCAGTAATGACCCACCTGGCGCTGCTCATCGGGATTGGCGATGGCACCAGCTTCCAGCTGCTGCATGGCCTCGAATGCCGTTTTGAAGCCGGGTTCAAGCCGCTCGAAATCAGCTGCATTGATACGCATCCGACTGACATCAAGCCAGACGCCCAGCCCATCGTGAAACCAGAGCAGATCGCAGAGACGCTTCCACTGTGTCTTCGCGTCGTCGACGCTGAAATCCGGGAAGCTCATCAGGTGCTGCGGCAGCAGTTAGTTCGAAGGTATCGACGATCGACACGTTTTCCCGTCAGATGGGACAGCACAGCTAGTTTCAGTCGGATTTCCCATCGGACAGCAACACAGCTCCATGTCAGACCTCCTGCGCCGCAGCGCAGTACTGGGCATCGCCATCGCCGCGTTGTGCTCCCCGATCCGGTCTCCGGAGCATCAAAAGCTGTCAGCGTTGCCTGACAATCCCACCGCAGGTGGGATTGATCTCGCCAGTGCAGCTGACTCCACCACGGATCCGCTGCACTTCTCTCCAGATGAACTGGAGCTGCTCGAGCGTCGTTTTGGCGTCCACGGGCCCCAGCACCGTTTCGCCCAACTGGTGACCCGAGGAGTGGATCGGATTGAGCCGGTCCGGAGCAACACCCTGGCCCAGTTGCGCCAGCTCAAGCCTGTGATCCTTCGCCAGTCCAGGCTGCAACAGGTGAATCCGATGCTGGTGACAGCGATTCTTTTTGATGAGATCCAGCACTCCAAACCCGGCGAAGGTCTGCCGTTCATTGCCCATTCCGGTCTGGTCCGAACCCTGGGCCCCGCTCAGCTGGGGATTACGGAATTGATTCATCAGCAGCGCCTGCCGGACCAACCCAGCGACCTTCAAGTGAGATGGGCCCGCAACCAGCTGCTGAATCCGGCCTTCAACGTGGAGGTACTGGTTGGCAAAATTCACCGTCTCAAGGGAGAACTCGGACTTCGCACGGATCAGCCGCTCAATGCCAGTCGGTCGATGGACGATGCCAAGGCCATCGCAACGCTGACCTATCTCCACAACGGCAAACTCGACTACCCCACGCGCGTCCTGAGCTACATGCAGGATCCTGCTCTGCATGGCTTGATCTACAGCAGTCGACGCAGTCGGCTGACAACGCTGATCTGAACGAACTCAGCTCAGGCAGAGATCTCCCAGAGCTGCAAGACGAAGTTGCAGCTCTGACCAGTCGAAACTCCTGGGATCGGAACGTTCACCACCCAGATCCACGTGGCGGTGGGTGGTGATCGACGCTGCTGGGAGGTCGAAGCTGTTCAGCCAGCCGGACAGGACCAACGCCAGGCTGTCGTACTGACGAACGGTGTAGCCGGAATGGCGCGACTGCATGTTCTCACCATCAAAAGGTGTCTCGAGACTGAGATGCAGCGCGAAATTGTTCACGCTTCCTTTCAACGCACCGTTGGTAACGGCCCATTCCCCAAGAAAGGCAGAAAAGCCTGCTCCATAAGCCCGTTTCAGCGGATTAACCAGATCGACCACCTGGCCGTCAAGGCCGATCAGCGTGTGATAGCTGACTTGATCCTCATCTCTGGGATGGGGCGTCTGGAAGGTGTTGATCGCCGAGGTCATGCCATAAACGGTTTCGTGCAGAACCACCACCCGAGGCGCTGCATCCAGTGATCGACCTTTTGCATCGCGCAGGACGCGTTCACCGAAATTGGTGGGATGAATCTCCACCGAACGCCGCCAGGTTGATGAACGGCTCTGCAATCCCTCCAGACGCTTTAAAACTGTTGGATTGATCCCTCCACACTGATGCGTCAGGGGAGAGGTCCAGGAACGAGAACGCGGGGCACGGGTTGCCGGTGCTGAGGGTGAACCCTTCTGCCCATCGAGAGACTTTTTACCAACACTGTCCAGGAGATCAAGCAGGGAAGGTTGATCCCCAGCCCCCGAATCCAGTCGTCGATCCGCAAAGGTCCAACCGGCAAGCACCAGAAGACATGAGCTGCTCAGGACAGCAACAACGACAACTGAGCGTCGCTGTCTCCAGCAACGGGTCGCGTCAGCGAGACGCTGGATCAGAGGAACCGAAACCATCGCTCTCTCAGATCCTGTTGCTCAGGGCTGGCCCCTGACTCCAAGCCCAGGGTCCAACGATCAACCCCCTGAGTTGCGATCAACTGGGTCTCGGCGAGGCAACGACGACGGGCATAGGTGATTGTTGAGGGACAGTCGACACTCAACAGGAGAGAAAGATCTTCGGAGCTGTGCAGTCGGCGACTGTCGACAGCGATCAATTCATCGCCGGGAACCAGACCTGATGCGCGAGCTGGACTGTCTGCGGCGGCCCGACGAACCACCACACGACCGTTGCTGTCGGAGAGGGTGAGCCCATGGTGGGGATGTCGCAGTGGGACTGGATCAAGACGGGCACCGATCATGGCGAGGCAGTCGTGCAGAGGCAACGAATCGGTTTGATCCAGCCAGAGATCGAGATCGATGGCCAGCTGGGGTTCGAAAGGGTTCAGCCATGCAGCCAGATCACGGCGGTGGAAGCCGCGATGGTTTTTGCCGTGGGTCTGCCAGAGGCTGCGAAGCAAATCAGCAAGCGAGCTGCCAACAGCACGAAGGCGAACATCGAGACAAAACGCCGTGGCTGCTCCCAGGCGGTAGTAGCTGACCTGACTATCAGGCGAAACCACCGAGGACTTGTAGAGCTTGATCCAGGCTTCCTGAGCGCTGTCCGAAAGGGACTGAAGCCGTCGACCGGGGGTCATCAACACCCGTGACAACTCCTCCCCGAGATCGTTGAGCAGCATCGAGCGGTCGCTGCAACCGGCGATCAGCGGCAAGGCCAGATCGAAATAGCTTGTGATTCCCTCGGCGAACCAGAGCCCTTCACTGACGATGGAACGCCCGTAGTCATAAGGGCGATATTCGATGGGTCGCAGTCGCCGAACATTCCACTGGTGGAGATATTCATGGCCCACCAGCTGAAGCAGTTGTCGGTAGCCATCCTTCTTGGCAAGACCGGCCCAGTTGAACTGCAGAACCGAGCTGTGATCGTGCTCCAAACCGCCGTAGCCGCTATCGAGCATCTGAATCACAAGCTGATAGCGATCTCCCGCTGGCGGGGGAGTGTCCATCAACAAGCAGGTGGCTTCGCACACCCGTTCAACATCCGCTTGGAAGGTTGCTGGCCAACCGTGGGGTGGTTCACCGATGAGCAGAAGTTCATGGCGATGCCCTTGCACTTCAAAGCAACTGGCCGTGAAAGGCCCTGCGTGGATGGGGCTGTCGATCAACGCATCGAAATCGGACGCGACCCAGCCGCTGTCGGTTGATGGCAGAGGACAGTGACCAGTCCAGTGATCCGGAATGGTCAGGGACAGGATGTGTTGCTCCCAGCGAAACCCCTCAACTTCCATCACCACTGCAGCTGGGCTGAGGGACGCGAAATCGGAATCCAGATAAGCGGTCCGCACTGTGAGATCCCTGGCCTCCAGCTGGTATGTGAGGCGCAGCGGTGAAAGATCAGGGAGATCAGCCAGCCAGCGGTTGGGCGCGAGCCGCTGTAGCGGCTGCACACCGGCGGAGGATCGAAGCTCAAGACTGTTGAGGTGCTGCGCTGGATCACGCACCGTGTATGAACCTGGGGTCCACAGCGGGAACTGCAGAACCTGACGCGTTACGAGAGGTGTCCACTCGAGGCTGACCAGAATCGACTGGTCCTGCGCCCGGCGCAGGTCCAGATTGATGTTCACAGGAACCGACGCATCAGGACGGCTCCAGCATCACCTGAGTTCCGGGTGTGAACTGTTCAGCAGCATCCAGTGCCGAACGCAGGGCATAACGCCGGGCAACCCGTTGCAGCCTTCCCTCCAGACCATGGTGCCGTGCGATCCGCTGCAGATCTCCCACCATGGTTAAAACTCCGTCGCTGCCGACGATCCATCCCAGGGAAGGGGAATCTTCGAGCCCGGCCAACAGATCCACCAACAAGGGATCGCTGCCGAAACGAGCCATTAATCCGCCAACGACAACGTTGAAGCCTTCATCACGCAGCGAAGCCTCGAGCAGATCCGCACGGGTGTAAACGGTGGGCAGGATGGACAGATGGGACATGAGCCGGATGCCCGCTTTTTCAGACCCTAGCCAGCAGAATCAATCCGACCAGACCCCTCTGCGCATCGGCGTGATGGCGTCTGGAAACGGAAGCAATTTCGAGGCGCTGGCTCAGGCGATTGATGCCGGAACTCTGGCTGCGGAGATCAGGCTGCTGGTGGTGAACAACCCAGGCTGCGGAGCTCAGCAGCGGGCCCAACGACTTGGTATTCCATGCACGGTGCTGGATCACCGGGTTCTGAGGGAGCGCGAGCGTCTCGATCAGGCCTTGGTGGACTGCTTTCGATCCGCTGCCGTTGAGGTGATTGTGATGGCGGGCTGGATGCGGATCGTCACCCCCGTGCTGATCAACGGTTTTGCCGATCGACTGGTGAACATTCACCCATCCTTGTTGCCGAGCTTCAAGGGTCTCGATGGAATCGGTCAGGCACTGGCTGCCGGAGTGAAGATCACCGGGTGCAGCGTGCATTTGGTGACCGCTGAGCTGGATGGGGGTCCGATCCTTGCCCAGGCCGCTGTACCTGTGGAGGAGAAGGACACTCACGCAACCCTGTCGGAGAGGGTTCATCAAGCGGAACATCGCCTTCTGCCGGAAGCGATCAACGCGATGATTCCGGTCTGGCGTCAGGGATAGAACCCCTGTTGGGGTAGCCCGGTTTCCGATGGCAGTCCTGCCATCAGGTTGAGGCACTGAAGCCCTTGCCCGGCCTGACCCTTGATCAGATTGTCGATGGCACTCATCAAGATGAGCCGGCCGGTGCGGGTGTCCACCTGAACAGAAAGCAAAGCCCGGTTGCTATTTCGAGCCCATTTGGTGGCGGGATACGTCCCCACCGGAAGCACCGAAACACAGGGATGATGCCGATACACGGCCTCAAGAACCGTGGTGCAGTCCTCCGCCGTCAGACCTGGGTCGCGTAGCCGGGCATAAACGGTCGACAACAGACCCCGCACCATCGGCACCAGATGCGGTGTGAATTGAAGCTGAATCTCCTGACCGGCCACGTCCTGGGCCATCTGTTCAATCTCGGACGTGTGGCGATGGCCAATCACGCCGTAGGGAGCGATTGACTCCGAGGCCTCTGCCAGCAACATCGCCTCCTTCGGAACCCTCCCGCCGCCGGAGGTGCCGGTCTTGGCGTCGATGACAATTCCATCGGTATCGATCAGCCCCTGTTTCAGGAACGGAAGCAGCGGCAGCAGGCTCGCAGTGGGAAAACAGCCCGGAGCAGCCACCAGGGATGCCTCAGCGATGGCGGGACCATGCCATTCAGGAAGGCCGTAGACGGCACTGCGACAGAGATCTGCATCGTTGCGCTGAAGGCCCTTGGCCTCCTGGGCATAGACCTGTTTCCACTGGTCTAAAGAGCGATAACGGAAGTCAGCTGACAGATCGACAACCCGGACCCCCCGCTCAATGAGCTGGGGAGCCATCTGACAGGCCAGACCATTGGGGAGGCTGAGAACAGCGAAATCGGCCGCCTCTGCGATGCGGTCAGGATCGGCGGATTCAATGCGCGGATCATCCGGAAGCGGCAGAAAGGAGCACACCGAACTCCAGCGTTGCCCGGCGCTGCGCTCACCACCCAGAAATGAGACGGAGAGAGAGGGATGCCCTTGGAGCAGACGAATGGTCTGGAGCCCCCCATAGCCGGAGGCACCGATGACGGCAACCCGTGAAGCAGTAGCAGCTGCCATGCCCTCCACCGCAGACCATTTGCTACCCGCCATCGATACCAACTACCAACGTTCGATCGTACAGATGGCGATCATGAATAATGAAGATAATCATTAAGAATCGGGACTCTGGACTCCATCGCTGCGCCCCGATCGGAACAGCCGATCCGCTTCGATTCCATCGCTGATGCATTGGCGGACATTCGCAATGGTGCCTGCATCGTTGTGGTGGATGACGAGCAACGGGAAAATGAAGGAGATCTGATCTGCGCGGCCCAGTTCGCTACGCCTGAAGCCATCAACTTCATGGCCACCGAGGCGCGTGGATTGATTTGTCTGGCGATGGAGGGCCAGCGGCTTGATGAACTCGATCTTCCGTTGATGGTCGATCGCAACACCGATGCCAATGAAACCGCCTTCACGGTGAGCATCGACGCTGGCATTGAACACGGTGTAACCACCGGCATTTCCGCTGAAGACCGAGCCGCCACCATTCAGGTCGCCCTCAATCCAGCCACCCGCCCCGCGGAGCTGCGTCGACCTGGGCATATCTTTCCGCTGCGCGCAAAGCCAGGCGGCGTTCTGAAACGCGCTGGTCACACCGAGGCAGCCGTGGACCTGTCCCAGTTGGCGGGTCTCACCCCCTCCGGCGTGATTTGCGAAATCCAGAACCAGGATGGGTCCATGGCCCGCCTGCCGGAACTGAGGGCCTACGCCGATCGCTGGGGTCTCAAGCTGATCAGCATTGCGGATTTGATCAGCTACAGGCTGGACAATGAGCGGTTCGTGAAACGAAAGGCTCAGGCGGATCTACCCAGCCAGTTCGGCACCTTCAAAATGGTGGGCTACCAGAACGAACTTGATGGCAGCGAGCATCTCGCGATCATCAAAGGTGATCCCAATGCGTTGACCGAGCCGGTGCTGGTGCGGATGCATTCCGAATGCCTCACCGGTGATGCTTTCGGATCCCTGCGTTGCGACTGTCGCCCTCAGCTGGAAGCCGCGCTGCGTCAGATCGAAACAGAGGGGGAAGGCGTTGTGGTTTACCTGCGCCAGGAGGGCCGTGGGATCGGACTCATCAACAAAATGAAGGCCTACAGCCTCCAGGAGGCGGGGCTGGACACGGTTGAAGCCAATGAACGGCTTGGCTTTCCTGCCGATCTACGCAATTACGGCGTTGGCGCACAAATCCTGTCGGATCTCGGCATTCACCGCCTCAGGCTGTTGACCAATAACCCACGCAAAATCGCAGGGCTTGGCGGTTATGGACTGAACGTGGAGGAACGGGTCCCACTGGTGATGGACCCTGGCGCCCACAACGCGAGTTATCTGGAAACAAAGCGGGAAAAACTCGGTCACTTGTTTGAGTCCGAAAACCCGTGCATGGTTCTGGCACTCGCAGTGAACGTTGGCCCTGAGAACTGGTCCACCGTGCGGATCGAGGTTGAAGCCATCGCCCAGGCCAGTGGTTTCAGTCTTGAAGCACTGCATGAACCACGGCTGCTGGCGCTGTGGGATCGGCCTCAGTTCGTCTGGAAGCTCTCCCCTGACGCCAGGGACGCTTCAGGCATGATTCGCAAGATCGCTGCCATGGCAGCAACAGAACGGGTCGGATTGATGCGAGTGCCGACCGAACGCATGGCACTGCATCCGCCCCAGACGCTGGAGAGGGTCGAACGTCAGCTCAAAGATCTGCTGAACAGCAGCAGTGACGGGTTATTGGAAAACGGCCCCTCACTGCTGCACTGGAAACGGAGCTGATCAGCCCTCCTGAACCGTCACCTTGTTGATGCGGGAACCATTGGTCAGCTTCAGCACGACGTCCATATTTCCGGTGAGCCCGAAAACGGTGTGCACGCCATCGAGGTGGGGCTGAGCCTCGTAGCAGATGTAGAACTGCGATCCGCCGGTGTTACGGCCGGCATGCGCCATCGCAAGCGTTCCAGCCTGGTGCTTCTGGGTATTGATCTCACAATCGATCTCATAGCCCGGGCCTCCGGTGCCAGCCATTCCGCGGGCACCCTCACGACTGTTGGGGCAACCGCCCTGAGCCATGAAGCCAGGAATCACACGATGAAAGGCAAGACCGTCATAGAAGCCATCCTTCGCAAGCTTCACAAAATTGGCGACCGTCTTGGGTGCATCGGTCTCGAACAGCTCGAGCTCGATCAGGCCTGCTTCGGTATCCATCAGGGCCTTGGTCATGGTGGCGCGAGCAAAATTGGAGTGTAAAGAGACGCCGCGTATGCCCGACCTCTCCCAAGCCCGCGTCGGTGTGATTGGCGGCAGCGGACTGTATGGAATGCCAGGCCTCAAGGAGGCCAAGGAAATCAGGCTCGAAACACCCTTCGGCAGCCCATCGGATGCTTTACGGGTCGGAACGCTTGAAGGCGTTGAAACCGTTTTTCTGGCCCGGCACGGATGCCATCATCATCTGCTTCCCAGTGAGGTCCCCTACCGAGCCAATATCTGGGCCATGCGAAAGCTGGGAGTTCGCTGGCTGATCTCGGTCTCGGCCGTGGGATCTCTCCAGGAGCATCTGCGACCGAGGGACATGGTGGTTCCTTCGCAGTTCATCGATCGCACCCATCAGCGGCCGCAGTCATTTTTCGGCGAAGGGTGTGTTGCCCACGTCAGCCTGGCGGATCCCTTCTGCCCAAAACTGAGTTCCCTGCTGGCGAATGCGGCGGAGGCAGAGATTCCAAGCGGCCATCAGCTCCACCGTGGTGGGACCTACCTCTGCATGGAGGGACCTGCCTTCTCCACCCGAGCGGAGAGCGAGCTTTACAGAAGCTGGGGATGCTCGGTGATCGGGATGACCAACCACACCGAATCTCGGCTGGCGCGTGAGGCGGAACTGGCCTATGCCTCGCTGAGCATGGTCACCGACTTCGACTGCTGGCACAGCGAGCATGAGGCGGTGAGCGTTGAGATGGTGATCGGCAATCTGCAGGCCAATGCCAAAGCCACCGAACCGATCCTGAATGAACTGATGCGTCAGATCGCTTTGGATCGGCCGGCCTCCGAGGCCCATCAGGCTCTGGCACAGGCACTGATCACCCCCCTGGACCAGGTGCCGATGGAAACCCGCCAACGTCTGG